>CATVQN010000214.1 GCA_958346135.1 uncultured Eubacteriales bacterium
CGAAGAACGAACGAACTCGGAGTTTTCTACAAAAACTCGGGGAAAAATAGAGTTCTACGCAGCGCAAAGTTAAAAATTTAACAAATTTTAAAAAAAGTACTTGTATATTTTTCGCAAATGAGTTAAAATAACCTTTGGAAAAAGTAATAAATTATAATATATTTTAGGAGGTACTTTACTATGGCAGTAAAAGTAGCAATTAACGGCTTTGGCCGTATCGGCCGTTTGGCTTTCAGACAGATGTTTGGCGCAGAGGGTTACGAGGTGGTTGCAATCAACGACCTGACCGATCCGAAAATGCTGGCACATCTTCTCAAGTACGATTCTTCTCAGGGCAGATATGACGGTCACACCGTAGAAGCCGGTGAGGATTCTATCACGGTTGACGGTAAGAAAATTACCATTTACAAGGAACCCAAGGCAGCTGACCTTCCCTGGGGCGAAATCGGTGTAGACGTTGTTTTAGAGTGTACCGGTTTTTATTGCTCCAAAGAGAAGTCTCAGGCTCATATCGATGCAGGTGCGAAGAAGGTTGTTATCTCCGCTCCGGCCGGCAGCGACCTTAAGACCATCGTATACAGCGTAAATGAGAATACCCTGACTAAGGATGATACCATCATTTCCGCTGCATCCTGTACCACTAACTGCCTGGCTCCTATGGCAAAGGCACTCAACGATTACGCTCCCATCCAGAGCGGTATTATGGCTACCATCCACGCTTACACCGGCGACCAGATGATTCTGGACGGCCCTCACAGAAAGGGTGACCTGCGTCGTGCAAGAGCCGGTGCTGTGAACATTGTTCCGAACTCTACCGGTGCTGCAAAGGCAATCGGCCTGGTTATTCCCGAACTGAACGGCAAGCTGATCGGTGCTGCACAGCGTGTACCGGTTCCCACCGGTTCTACCACCATCCTGACTGCTGTTGTAAAGGGTGCTGACATTACCGTAGATGGTATCAATGCAGCAATGAAGGCGGCTTCTTCCGAGTCCTTCGGTTACAACGAGGATCCGATTGTTTCTTCTGATATTGTTGGTATCCGTTACGGTTCTCTGTTCGACGCAACCCAGACCATGGTTGCCAAGATTGCAGACGATCTGTATGAAGTACAGGTTGTTTCCTGGTACGACAACGAGAACAGCTACACCAGCCAGATGGTTAGAACCATTAAATATTTCGCTGAGCTGTAAGAATCTCGTTCAATCGCATTTTTATTTCGTAGAATTGTTAAAAGCCGGTGCGCGATGTGCGTGCCGGCTTTTTGTTATCCAGCAGAGGATGATAGAAGAGACTGTCTGTGCAAAAAAGTGTATAGAATCCGTATTTTGACAAAGACTAGAGGAAAGAAAGAGGTGAGATTTTGCAGTACGATCAAAAGGAGTATTTAAATTATTTGGAACAGAAATCCCCCAACAGCCCTCTGTGGAAGAATATGCTTCTGGCTTTTCTGGTAGGGGGAGCCATCTGTACGGTGGGACAGGGAAATATGGACTTCTATGAAAAATGGTTGCACATTGAGGAACAGCAGGCAAAGACGGCAGTCAGTATTACCATGATTTTTTTAGGCGCACTGCTGACCGGATTGGATCTCTATTGGCGAATCGGCAAATATGCCGGAGCGGGAACCTTGGTTCCTATTACCGGCTTTGCCAATTCCATTGTCTCTCCGGCTATGGAATTTAAAAAGGAGGGACTGGTGCTGGGACTGGCATCCAAGATGTTTGTTATCGCAGGGCCGGTGCTGGTTTATGGAATTACAGCCTCGGTGGGAGTCGGATTGATTTACTATATTTTTCAAGGAATAGGAGGCTGAGATATGGGAAAAAGAGCCGGAAAACAAACGGTGACCATGAGCAGGCCGGTCTATATCAGAGCCTCAGCGGCTATTGCAGGACCGAAGGAAAAGGAAGGACCTCTGGGAGAATGCTTTGATGTGATTTTGACGGATGCAGAGTGGAATGAGGAAACCTGGGAAAAGACCGAAAGTAAGATGCAGAGGGAAACGGTACGGCTTGCCATACGGAAAGCCGGCCTGAAAAAAGAGGAAATTGACTATGCCTTTGGCGGTGATCTTTTAAACCAATGAATCGGAGCGGGATTCGGCCTTATAGAGCTGGAAATCCCCTTTTTCGGTATCTACGGAGCCTGTTCTACTATGATAGAGGGGATCAGCCTTGCTGCAATAGCGGTGGATGGCGGCTTTGCCGATGAAGCGGTTGCAGTGACCTCCAGTCATTTTGGAACAGCAGAACGTCAGTATCGAATGCCGCTGGAATACGGCGGTCAGCGAACCCCTACCGCCCAGTGGACGGTTACCGGTTCCGGTGCAGCAGTGTTGTCATCCACCGTTGGAGAAATTCAGGTCACCCATGTAACCACCGGAAAAATTATGGATATGGGGGTCAAGGATGCAAATAATATGGGCGGTGCCATGGCGCCTGCGGCGCTGGATACTCTTTGTGCTCATTTCCGGGATCTTCAGGCGCAGCCTTCGGATTATGACCTGATCCTAACCGGTGATCTTGGCACGGTAGGCAGTGATGTTTTAGTGGATTTAATGTTTCGAGAGGGTTATGATATTTCTCAAAATTATCGGGACTGCGGCTGCATGATCTATGATATTAAAAAGCAGGATGTACACGCCGGCGGCAGCGGCTGTGGCTGTATCGGTTCGGTTTTATGCGGCTATGTTTTGGATCAGATGCGAAAGGGAAAGTGGAAACGTATCCTGGCTGTGGGAACCGGAGCGCTACTGAGTACAACCTCCAGTCTGCAGGGGGAATCGGTACCCGGCATTGCGCATGCGGTGGTATTGGAAGTCAAAAAGCCGGAATAAAAGTCTTTGTTATGCAGAAAGGAAAGAGGGGTGAAGATATGCAGTATGTAAATGCCTTCTGGGTAGGCGGTGCAATTTGTGCCTTAGCCCAGATTCTCATTGACAAAACCAAGCTGACACCGGGAAGAATTTTGGTGCTGTTTGTCGTTATCGGAACGATTTTAGGGGGTCTTGGCCTCTATGAGCCGCTTGTGAAATTTGCCGGTGCAGGTGCCACAGTGCCTATCGTTGGATTTGGAAACGTATTGGCTCAGGGTGTTATCAAAGGCGTGCAGGAGCATGGCCTTATCGGCGTCATTACCGGTGG
>CATVQN010000215.1 GCA_958346135.1 uncultured Eubacteriales bacterium
AAACAGGGCAGAATACCGTCTGTACGCACAGGAAAAGGCACAATCCTCATCAATATTGACCGGCTCGGTGATTACATCAACAGGATTGCGGAAGAAGATAACAGGCAGCTGCTGGAGCAGCTTGAAAAGTCCGAAGCGGCAGCCGGAATATTCGGCGGCCAATCACATTTTTCGAAATAAGGAAGGAGCAGGAAACATGGGTGAATTTAATTACACAAACATGATAGAAAAATTATATTCTGCATTGAATTGTTCAGAAATACATGGAAATCCATTTGAAACTTCGGAAAATACCAGGATTTTTAATATGTTTTACGAGAAATACATAGAAAAAATGGATTTCGATTCCGAAAACGAGTGTCATTTAGATTTGGTAAAATTAACGGAAACGGAACGCAAAACAGCATTCATAGTAGGATTCAAAACAGCAATAAACCTTATAGTGGCATAACATCACACAAAAGAAAAAGGAGCGGGAAACAGAAAGGCGGTGATTTTATGGCATATTATAACACATGCCCGGACTGCGGTGCAAACCTTGACCCGGGCGAAAGATGCGACTGCACAAAAGAAAAGTCCGCCTGTGTGGGAACACAGAACGGACAAAAATGTGTGAAATTACATCTCACACAGTATACAACGGAAAGGCAAACTTGTCAAGCGAAGCTTGGAAAGAATAAAACAAACTATATCTTGACGAAAAAGCAGATGGATACGGCGGAGAACCTGACCAAACCTTACCTTTTCGGAGCATATCAGGAGCGGGTGAAGATAACGCAATCCATCTGACGGGGGTTTTGCCCCGCTCCGGTTATATATTTTCAAAATGACAAAACTATCTTTTTTACGAGGTGCACCAATGAAAAAACATATCAAACAGCGGATTGCGTACAACATATCAAATACGGCGGTTTTTTGCGCTCTGCTCGGCGTGTTCTCCGCTCTGGGTAATATGGAGCTTGGGAACTGCTGCACCGTCAAAGGGATGATAATTGCCCTTTTCAGCATGGCGGTTTTTATTCTCTCCGCATGCTTATCCAATGCAATTTCGGAGTGCCTGGAGCGGGAAAAAAGAGCCGTAATCAACATGAGAAAACCTGGTCAATAAAACAACAAAGGAGCAGAAAAAAATGAATTACCTGTATGAAATTTTGGCGTTTTACGATTTATTGCAGTCAAACAAACTCTCGACAGGCCAAATTGCTTTATGGCACGCTTTGATGCACATAAACAATAAGGCACGCTGGGCAGAGTGGTTTACTGCGCCGAATCTTACGCTGGAATTACTGACGGGACTTTCCCGGCAGGCAATTATCAAAAATCGCAATGCTCTAAAGCAAATAGGGCTGATTGATTTTAAATCAAACGGAACAAAAGCGACTTCTTATAAAATGACAACTATGTCAAATAGTGTACAAGATAGTGTACAAAACAGTGTACAAGATAGTGTACAAAACAGTAGCACATTAAATAAACTAAACAAAACAAAAAAAGATATAAACAATAAGCAGCATAATGCGCACGTGCGCGCGTATGAGGTCTATGAGCAAAACATAGGAATCATAAGCCATGTTGTTCTTGATGCCATAGACGGGTATCTTGAGGATGGTGTGGAGGATGATATGATATGCCTGGCCATTGAGGAAGCTGTTGTTAATAATAAGCGTTCGTGGCGTTATATCAATGCGATCCTTACCGAAAAGCTGAAACGTGGGATAAAAACCGCATCAGCATACAAATGCGATATGGCAGACTGGGAGCTTCGGAAACACGAAAGGGAAAAAACGAAGGCTGCTGATTCCGGAAAATGGTATACCGGCAACGAACCATCCGCAGAGGAAATTCTGGGAATCAAAGAAACGGAGTGATGACATGAACTGGAATACATTGCTGGATAATATAATCGCTAAGGCCGACAGATTGCCGGAGCGGGCAGAGCTTGAAACCTTCCGGGACGATAACGGCATCTTGCACTGTGCGAAGTGCAAGGAGCCGCTGGAGCGGTATATCAAAATATGCGATAGCTATAAAACAGTACCGGCTGATTGCCAATGCCTGAGAGAAAAGCGGGAGCTTCAGGAAAAGGCAAGGGAAATCGAAGAACGAAAGAAAAAGGCTGAACAGCTGAGAGATAATGCGTTTTTTAACAAGGCCATGAAAGGTTTTACTTTTGAGAACGCCGACGGAAATAACCGGAGAATTACCGATGCGCTGGAACGCTACACCAAAAATTTTGATAAATATTTCGAGGAACACACGGGAATTTTGTTATATGGCGCAGTAGGAACGGGGAAAACCTATCTTGCGGCATGTGTGGCTAACGGCGTAGTCGAACAGCTCCACACCGTATACATGACCAGCTTTTCACGGATATTAAACGAACTGCAGAATGAGCCGGAGAGACAGCAATACATAGACCGTATTTGCAGCTATAGCTTGCTTGTGATTGACGATTTAGGCGCAGAGCGTGACAGCGCTTATGCTATGGAGCAAGTATACAACGTCATTGACACCAGATACAATACGGGAAAGCCGCTGATTATCACAACGAATCTTTCGCTTGCCGAGATGGTGAACTGCCAGGATATGAACCGCAGGAGAATCTATGACAGGGTGCTCCAAATGTGTCACCCGATAGAGATGGCCGGAGAGAGCCGCAGACTTAAGGCGGTACAAAAGCGGCAGAATGTCATGAACAAAGAATTGGGATTGTAGCCAAGCAACACAGGAACGGGACAATAAAAAGTACTCTGATGAGTTCAAAACATGGCCTAAAATCAATTTTATATGTATCGGCAATGTAATTTCATACCAAAAAACAAAAAAACGGCTTAAAACGCAAAATTTGAGCTTTTAGGAATATCCCGCTCCGATTATGCTTTTACCATACACTCCCACCACAAAAAATGACGGTTTATAAAACTTTTTCATACTCGCCGGGGTATAGGACTAAAGAGCGGCTTGCATTTTCCACGTGAGGGTGGTCTGCTGTCGGGGGTGTGTATTACTATCGTGATAAACTTTAAAAATTAACCAAGCAAACATAATTTTTCAAGGTTTGGTTGTATATTTTAAAACTCCGGAAAACCCTTGCGCTGTGCGGTACATAGAACAATTAAAAAAAACAAAAACAATA
>CATVQN010000216.1 GCA_958346135.1 uncultured Eubacteriales bacterium
GTTTAAGATTCCATTTAAGTATATGTTTTCTATTCCGGTATATTCCGGATGAAACCCGGCACCCAGCTCCAAAAGCGCCGTCAAACTGCCTTTTACCATAAGTTCTCCCACATCAGGCGCTGTCACGCCGCAGATCAGCTTTAAAAGCGTAGATTTTCCGGCTCCGTTTCTTCCGATAATGCCCACTGCTTCACCGGCAGCTATAGAAAAAGAAACGTCTTTGATTGCCTCTTTCCTTCGTCTTTTTTCCGCGCCGATGAATGTACTGCAAAACATTGAGGATTTTTCTTTTAAAAAATAGCTCTTATTCAAATGGGAGGCGTAAATTACAACAGCCATAGCGGACTCCTTTCCGTTTTGCAATGCATATCCTGTCTTAATTTTTTTCTCCATTGTAGCATAAGACCGTACCTCTTGCAAGAGCGGCAGCATTTCAAAAATAAAATTCTCTCCAAAAAAGCTCTGAAAAACCGGAACCAAAAAGAGGGGTTCACATATGATAAAGTGAACACAAAATAGGAGGTGTTAAAGAATATGTTTGGAAACGGCTGTGGATGTGGAGATTCCTGTCTGTGGATCATTATTCTCATCATCATACTTTTCTGCTGCTGTGGTAACAACGGATGCGAAAACCGAAGTATCGGTGATTGCTGCTGCGATTAACAATGCTACATAGTCGGCAGCAACCACTGCAGGCTACGGCGGCGAAAAAGATTCACTCTGCCGCCGCAAAGTAAGCTACACCATTTTTCCGTCAAAGGCAAATTCGGACGGAGCACCAATAAAAGCTGCGGAATTTGCAATGCAAAATTCGCAACCGCCTCTTTTCAGAGGTAACCCTAAAATTTTCAATAAGGAGGTGTCTGTATGTGCGGTTTTAATAACTGTTTCGGCGGAGATTCCTGTCTGTGGATCATCATTCTGATCATCATACTTTTCTGCTGCTGTGGCAACAACAACGATTGCGGCTGCAACAACGGCTGCTGCTAAGTTCTAAAGGAAAGGGGAAGTATCCCCTAATGCCGAAAAGAGCCACCCTCCTTTTGGGCGGCTCTTTTTTATTTTTAGAAGGAAATTTCTTTGATTTTTCTGAAATTTCTTGACAACATGAGGAATTTATGCTATACTGTCTTAGTATTTTGGTTTATTTTCTTATCAAATGAAAACTATCATAAAATGCTACTGTGGCTCAGGGGTAGAGCAGCTCACTCGTAATGAGCAGGTCGTCGGTTCAATTCCGACCAGTAGCTCCAAGCGAAAACCCGCATCCTACAAGGGATTGCGGGTTTTTTATTTATAGAAAAATAACGCCCAAAAAAGGGCGTTTTTTAAATTTAGTGACTATTTGGTGACTTTTGATTTTATTTTGCCATGTTTGCATGTGGTTTTAATACATTTTCTAAAGCTGCAGCTGCTTTCCGGTCTTGGGCTTTCAGCGCATGCGCATAGATATTCATGGTTGTGCTTGTCTGGGCATGGCCTAATCGGGATGATACAGTCCTGATGTCAAGGTTCTGTGATATAAGCAAAGTCGCTGATGTATGCCTGAGACCGTGCAGCGTTATATCCGGAAGAAGCAGCGCCGCCTTTTCATCCTCTGTCAAGTCTTTGGATTGTCTCACACGGTCATTATGCCGCCTTAAAATGGTTTTGAATTTTGCGTATGGTGTAGAGTAAAACATCAGCTTGCCATTGTCCTGTGTGAACAAATAGCCTTCCGGATTGCTCCAGTATGTTCCAAGCTCCGTTTCAGCCTTTTTCTGTTCCTGATGCAGCTGCTTAATAAGCTCCATCACCGTACCAGGCAGCGTTATATTGCGCTGGGAGCTCTTGTTTTTTGTCCCTTTGGTGCGCATCCGGCGTTCGGAGTATGAAACAGCCCGGTATATAGAAATGGTATTGTGCTCATAGTCTATACAGTCCCATGTAAGCCCCAGAATCTCCTCACAGCGCAGGCCTCCGAATAAGGCTATATTATAAAATACTTTAAATTGGAGCGGGACTTGCTTGGTATCTTTATATCCTTTGACCGTGTATTTTTTTCCGGTGCTGTCCTTTCGGGTTCGGTCTTTATATGTGACGGTATAGCCCCGCTCCAGCGTGTCAAGGAATATTATGGCCTGTTCTGGGGTGAAATAGTTGTCCCGCTCCGGTGTGTCATTTTTCGGAGCGGCAATCTTTGCGCATGGATTGTCCGGTATCAGCTGCCACTGTACCGCACAGGAAAACATTTTTGACAGTGCTGCATGGCATTTCCGGACAGAGGTACCGCTAAGGCCGCCTGGCTTTCCGTCCCGCCTTACATCCTCATTTTGCAGTTTTGTCCATAGCTCCTGTATCTGCAGAGGACGCACCTTTGCAATTTTCAAGTGTCCGATATACGGCAGAATATACGCATCAAAATTATCCCGATAGCTCGCCGCCGTCTTAGGGTCAAGCTGCTGCAATACATATTCACTAAACCATTTCTTGGCAAGCTGTGCAACCGTAATTTCTTCGCCGTCATAATATGTCCCGCTCCGTACTGCTTTTTCAAACTCATATACAAAATCAGACAGGGCTTTCTGGTTCTGTTTTTCCGTCCGGTGCGGATCCGGTATGAAGGTTGCCGTCTTTCTTATTTTCTTTCCCTTGTAGTCGTAGCCGTCAGAAACGGTGATTTTATACGCCGTTCCACGTTTGCCGGTTATTTTCTTAACGCTTGCCATAAAAATCCCCCTTTTCTGTGTAAATTTGTTGACATAAAAGGAGCATATATGTTATAATAGCAATGGTTTTATGGTATATGCTCCTTTTGGTGTATATCATGTTCCCCGGGGCTTTCCCGCTCCGGGGCTTTTTTTATGCGGTTTCCTTGTATTCCACAATGGCAACATCAGATACAACGTTTCTTACGGCATCTACAATTTTTTCAAGCTGCTGCGCAACCTCATAACTGTATGAAACTTCTCCGCATTGCTTGCACACCTGTGACGGAACATTTTTTACGATAACAATGCAATCTTCAAAGTCAGATACAAAGTTTGTTCTTCTATCTTCAATTTCACCCTTGCAAAAGAAACATGTCATTTTTATTTCTCCTTCCTGGTTTTCATGTCCGGCTCCCATTTGTCTGCATCCGGCCTATAG
>CATVQN010000217.1 GCA_958346135.1 uncultured Eubacteriales bacterium
ACAACAATTTCATATGCGCTTAATTTACATCCTTCAGCTTTTTTCATACCTGCATTTGCGTATGCTGTTTCATAAGCTGTTTTGATTTGATCCTGATTTTCTTTAGTCAAGACTTTGAACAATTGATCTCCTGTTAATACGAAGGAATAATTCTTTTCATCCACCTTAGTGATCAATGTATATTTTTCTACATCTTTATTTGTACTATCTTTAACAATTTCTTTTGTACTCAAATATTGTTTGATAAAATCATCTATAGCCTGTTGTATTGCGGTTTCTGTCCATTTTTTTTGCCTCATATCTACCTCTTTTCTACCAAGTACGTTCATCCCAATGATTATCGGCGAAATACGCCGTTATCTGCGGGATAATAATCCCATTCGAGTCAGCCGTTCCATCCGGGACACCGCCTACCGGGCTCTGTCGGTCAAGGAGCGCATCACCGCCTCTACCGGCCAGGAGCCTACCATTGAAGAAATCGCTAAAGAATTAAATCTTCCAAAAGAGGATGTTTCCATGGCGCTGGATGCTATTTTAGATCCTCTCTCTTTGCAGGAACCGGTCTATCACGACGGTGCTGACGCCGTTTTTGTCATGGATCAGGTCAGGGATGAAAAAAATATTGATGACTCCTGGCTTGAAAAAATTTCCTTAAAGGTGGCAATGCAAAAGCTGGGCCAGCGGGAGCGACACATCTTAAATCTTCGCTTTTTTGAAGGGAAGACACAAATGGAGGTTGCAAAAGAAATCGGAATTTCTCAGGCTCAGGTGTCAAGACTGGAGAAAAATGCACTGGGCCATATGCGAAAATACCTATAAGTCCCATTTCTCCTCCCCGGGGACCCTCATCGTAAAAACGCACCTATTTTAGGTGCGTTTTTACGATGAGAAAACAATTGTCTTTTAGAGAAATCTATAGCAAAAACCGCCTGCCAAAAGATGAATCTCTTTTCGCAAACGGCTTTTCCGCAGCAACATACCGTGGTAAGGCATTTGACCGCAAGTTTCTCCATTGATTATGTGAGCGGCCGCTGTATGTATAAATTCTTTACTCGATATAAAAATCCCGGTTGGCGTCAATTAAGTTGCAAATTGCCTCGACGCTGGCGTGAGTATTATACCCGTCAGCAGGGGTGTTTTTACAATAGTCTACCATTTTCTCCAGAGTTGTAGATACTACCTGCAATCTTGTATCACTGGAGGCATAGTAGATATAAAGGTTCCCATCATGATCCGCAATGGCTCCGTTGCTGAAAATACATCCCGAAACATCACCGTCACGCTCTGCGCCCTTGGGTGCAAGGAAGTAACCACCCGGCTCATAAATCACCCTGGTGGGGTCATCTAACGCTGTCATGAAGCAGTAAAGCACATAACGCAAACCGGTTGCATGATTTCTCACACCGTGAGCAATATGCAGCCAGCCATCCTTAGTTTTAATAGGAGTAGCCCCTTCGCCGTTTTTGACCTCCTTCACCGTATGATAAATTCTGGAATCAATAATTTTTTCCTCTGTAATTTCTGCATACTCCATACTGTCTACAAGGGCAGTTCCAATACCGCCGCCGCTGCCGACATCAATAAATCCGTCAGAAGGTCTGGTGTAGAGCAGGTATTTTCCGTGCACAAACTCCGGATGCAATGTGACATTCCTCTGCTGATTCGGAGAAATCAAATCCGGCAGCCGCTCCCAGGTATTGAGATCCTTGGTCCTTACAATGCCGCATTTTGCAACGGCTGACGAGGTGTCATCGACAGTGGTGTCCTTTCTCTCACTGCAGAACAGACCGTAAATCCAACCGTCCTCGTGCTGGGTCAGGCGCATATCATAAACATTGGTGTCCATTTCCTCCACACGGGGAAGCACAATCGGCTTTTCTCGGAATCGAAAACCGTCCACGCCGTTTTTACTCTCCGCCACAGCAAAAAAGGATTTTCGATCATTTCCCTCTACTCTGGCCACCAAGATATACTTTCCGTCTAAATAGATTGCGCCGGCGTTCATAATGGCATTGACCCTAATTCGTTCCAAAAACATTGGGTTTCGCTCATAGGAATAATCAAATCTCCAATTCAGCGGAATATCCTCCCGCATTAAAACAGGGTATTCATAGCGATGAAAAATACCGTTAATACTCGATTTTTTCCGGTTAACACGGTTGATTACCTTACGATGATTCTCCGTCACAGCTTGAACTCTTTGATTAAAATATTCTTTTGACATTTTTTCACCTCAAAATATCATAATATTTTTTGTATAGCCTGATCGCTTTGCGCATATCTCATTTTATTATCGAAGAATTTCAAATAAATCCTTATTTTGATAATCCTCAACAATGATATTAGACCCCAGTTCCTTATGCAGCTTTCTCTGGTATACAGCAGATTTCGGCAGTCTGCTGATGACAATTGCCCCCATTTCAACGCCGGCTAGAATCTCCGCCCTGCCGTCACCCACAACAAGAACATTTTTCCCGTCCGCACCAAGCTCTCCAAGAAGCCTTTGCATGACGACTTCCTTTGGAATCTTTTCGGTCCAGGTTGAGCCGAGGATATCCTCGACCAATTCACCCTTTCCGATCCGATAACCGAGCGTTTCAACCTCTTCGTGCATTCCCATACCCTTTTCCACCACAGCGCCTGTTACAAAATAGTTTTTGACGCCATGGTTCTTTAAATACTCCATAAAATTCATAGAGCCTCCGACCTGAAAGCTTTCGGGATTTTTTTTGGCCTTTTCAAGATTTTTATCCCGGCAATAGCCGTTTAAGACCGCCTCATAGAGCTTAAACAACCGCGGCGTCTTTTCTCTTAGCAGTTTGTTCATTTCTGCGGTTTCCGGCAATGCATCAAAGATTTCTTCGCCCGCCCAGATTCTTTTAATAATTTCTGAGTTGGTCTCTCTGTCGCAGTCCACCTTAATATTGCCCTCCTCCACAGAACGTCTGATTGCCCATTCCATCTGTGTGAGCGCCGACAATCCTGCGGATTCCACACAAAACCTGTCGGTTTCAGGAAGCTCCTTCGTACCCGCCGCAGCAATCAGCCTTTTTTCGTTTTCCTTGCTGTCAAAATCCTCAGGCACACCGTTTTCCACAACATCATAAAGGCAAACGCTCATAAC
>CATVQN010000218.1 GCA_958346135.1 uncultured Eubacteriales bacterium
AAACCAGGTTGCGCATTTTTGCAATCTGAAAACGATTTACTACAAAGTAAATCATGGTTTTATTCTGGGAAGAATAAAATCCCTGCGCCGGAACCAGCGTGATTCCGGAGCCAAAGGCATCGGACAGCGCCTGACCGATCTCATCCGGTTTCTCGGTTATGATGGTCGCCGCCTTCGCCTTGTCAAAACCGTCTACAATAAAGTCAATGGTTTTTAACGCAAGCGCATAGGTGATGATGGAGTAAAGAGGCAGAACCCAGCTATGAGAAACGAGTCCTACCACGATGTAAAGCAATACGTTATACATCATCACGAAGGTTCCCACCGTAATTCCAATCTGCTTGGCAAAAATAACCGCTAAAACCTCAATTCCGTCAATGGCACCGCCGAAACGGATGGTAAGACCGCTCCCGATACCGGAAATAATGCCGCCGAATACCGCACAGAGCAATAAATCACTGCCGGCAAAGGGAGAACTACAACTCACATCCACCGGGAAAACGTCATTGATCAAAAAGGCGGCTGCGGAATAAATAATGACGGTATATATGGAATAAATGGTAAATTCTAAGCCTTGTTTTTTATAGCCATACAGAAAAATGGGAAGGTTTAAAATCAGCAAAAACAGCGACAGCGTAAAAGCCTCCGGCGTGCTCTGTCCCAGCAGCATAGCTGTACCGGAAATCCCGCTGTCGAACAACCGTACCGGTGATAAAAACATGGTAACACCAAAGGCGTTAATCATACCCGCCGCAGTCAGCAACAGAAAAGTTTTTGCTTTCAGTTTAACTTTTTTTGACTCGTTTTTCTCCTCCATGATCATCCCCCTTTTTGTTTGATAGTAGTTTATGCCTGTTCCATAAGATTTAGAAACCTGTCAAACAAATAATCTGTGTCCTTGGGACCCCCGCATGCCTCGGGATGGAACTGAACCGAAAAGGCCGGCATATCCAGATAGCGGATTCCCTCACAGCTCTGATCATTCAGGTTGATAAATAACAGCTCAGCCGACTTCGGCAGACTCTCACAGCGCACCGCATAGCCGTGGTTCTGACTGGTAATATAGATACGGCCGCTGAGCAGATCCCGTACCGGCTGATTGGCACCGCGGTGTCCGTATTTCAGCTTTTCAGTCTCCGCCCCCGTTGCCAATGCAAGGAGCTGGTGTCCGAGACAGATGCCAAACATGGGAATTTTTGCAGTAAACAGCTTCTTTAATTCGGCAATCACGTCCTGGTTCTCCGTCGGATCACCGGGGCCGTTGGAAAGGAGAATTCCATCCGGATGGAGTGCAAGAATCTCTTCGGCTGTCGTTAAAGCCGGAACAACGGTAACAGAACAATTTCTTTGGTTTAGCGCCCGAACCATATTCTGCTTTGCGCCAAAATCCCAAAGCACCACATGTTTTTGAGGATTCTCAGCCGGAACCGACTCAATTTCTCTCCGGCTTACCGTTTTTACCGGCTCTTTACAGGAAAATGCCCGGATCTCTGCCAAAAGCGCCGAAGGATAGGGCGGCGGCGTTTTTGTAATCATGCCGTTCATGGTTCCGTTCTCACGAATGATCCTTGTGAGCTTTCGGGTGTCAATGCCATAAAGGCCCGGGATCCCCTTTTCCTTTAAAAAAGTGTCAAGATCCCCGCAACTCCGAAAATTGGAGGGATGTTGACACCATTCTCTTACAATATATGCGGAAAGAAAAGTCCCCTTGCTTTCGAAATCTTCGGGGATTAGGCCGTAATTCCCAATCAAAGGAAAGGACTGCGTCACAATTTGACCGCAGTAGCTGGGATCGGTCAAGGTCTCCAGATAGCCGGTCATACCCGTGGTAAATACCACCTCGCCCATCACGCAGTCCGTATCTGCTCCAAAGGATTCTCCCTGAAAATAAATGCCGTTTTCTAATACTAAGTAGACAGGTTGTGTCATGGAAATTTGCCTCCTTGATTTTATTGATGAAAAGCCTCATAATGATCCAGTACCAGCTGTGCCGCAGCTCTGCGGGACAGCCGTTGATCCATGGCCAGCTTTTCGATGTATTTATGGGATTCCTCCTCGGACATTCCCTCATATTGAATCAGCAAACACTTTGCGCGGTTTACCAACCGGATATCCCGGATTTGCTGGTGCAGTTTTTCCGTCTGGGGCGCTGCCTCCGACAGCCGTCTGTGAACCACCAACATCAAATCCAGCGCATATCCGAAGAAAGTTCTTCCCATTTCAGAATGAAAGGCAAAAACTCCCTCCATACTCAGCTTGTTCTGAATCTCTTCGAGCTGATAGCCCTTGGCAATCACCATAACGCCCGCTGTGGTCTTAGCGGCAACCTTTGCAAGATTCGTTCCGAATTCATCCGGCAGCGGCGCCAAAATCAACACCAGCGCAAAAGAATCATCCGACATCATGCGCCAGGCTTCACCGCTGGTTCGGGCATAATAAAATTTCGCCTTGATATGCTCCGAAACCAGTCTTGAAAATTGCTCACGATACTTCTCGTTTTGCGTTACCAGTAGCACTCGTTCCATATATCGCCCTCCATTCCGGTCTGCCGTCGGCTAGACCAACAGAAAGGTATTGCGGTAAAGATATGCTGCTTTGTCCTCGGCGTGCAGATATTGCTCCCACTCCACCCGTTTCTTCTGGATGTAGAGGTTAGCAACTCGCTCCGGAATGACCCTGCGTACCAGGTCGCTGGATTCCGCCAGACTAAGCGCCTCCGCAAGCGTCTCCGGGAGCCGTTTAATTCTGTGATCCCGCACATAATCTTGCGCCTTATAGAGGTTTTGGTTACAGGGCGGAACCAGCTTTCTCTGCTGCTCAATTCCGTCCAGTCCGGCGTGAATCAATAGCGCAAAAGCAAGATAAGGATTACAGGAGGAATCGGGAGAACGCACTTCCATACGGGTATTCTCACCGCCTTGGCTCGCCGGAATCCGTATCAGCTGAGAACGGTTCTGGTGTGACCATGTCACATATCTCGGTGCCTCCATGACACCCAGCCGGTCATAGGAATTGGGAAGCGGATTTAAAAATGCAGTAATCTCCGCCATGTGATCCAAAATTCCCTGAATAAAGCTCTCCGCATCTGCCGA
>CATVQN010000219.1 GCA_958346135.1 uncultured Eubacteriales bacterium
CGATTGTATGGCGGGGGAAATATTGGTATAACTTGAAATTAGTGCGTGTGGCTTTTAGATGCTACGCACCCGAGCAAGCAACTTATACAAAGAGTTTTTTCATGGTTTTATGGAAAGAGAGGTTTTAGAAAGTGAGCAAAAAAATAGTATCATGTGCAATGGCATTTCTGATGGCCTTTACGCTTATGCCATACGCTGCCTTTGCGGAGGAGGCTTCTGCGGAAGGGCAGGCGGAAAGCCTTGAGGCAGAAAGACCTGCGGAGGATGACGCATTTGGAGAAGGCGGATTGGATGAGGCGTTTTTCGCCGAGGATGCGGATTCTCTGATTGGCACACTGGAGGCGGATGAAGAAAGTGCGGCATTTGCGGTTTCTGCTGTTACAGGGATTTACCTTGACCAGACGCATGGTAATGATGCAAATGATGGGCTGACAAAGGATACGGCGGTAAGGACACTTGAGAAGGCAAATGAGCTTGCGAATGCAAATGGTACAAGGGATATCTTTCTTGCAAGTGTGTATCAGGTTACAGGAACAGAAAACTGGGACCTTGGTGGAAAGACACTGCACCGCTATAAGATCGGCGGCTATATGATAGAGCTCGCCGATGCGTCCGCCTCGCTGACACTGAGTAACGTTGTAATTGACGGCGCGGAGTACAGCGTGGATGCAACACACGCAGCGGAGACCGATTCGATCATCAAGGCGGCGAACGGCGGCACCATCGTGCTGAAAAGCGGAGCCATCTTGGAAAACAATAAAGCGGCTCAGTTTGGTTCCGGCATTTTGGCGATCAATGGTGTCAAGATAACAATGGAGGACGGAGCTGTCATTCGTAATAACACAAATAGGAACTATGAATTGGGCGGCGGCATTTTGCTTGGCAATGGCAGTATCTTTACCATGAACGGCGGCGAAATTAGCGGAAATACAGCAAATGGCGGCGGCGGCGTTGCAATCATTGGCTCAACTATGGTCATGAATGGTGGCAAAATTTCAAACAACAGTACCTATAAAACAACCGGACAAGGCAGCTATGGTGCAGGGGTTTATGTTGCCGACTATGCCAATGCAAGTGGCGGCGATATATTGTTTAAGCCTAAACCTGCTTCCTTTGAAATGAACGGCGGCAAAATTACCGGGAATAAGGCACTTGACTACGGTGGCGGTATTCTTACCTTTCCACAGCAAGGCGAAAAAATTACAATCAATATTAATAAAAACGGTGAAATTTCCGAAAATCAAGTTACGAAAGGCAGTGGCGGTGCAATCGCAGCCTTCTTCGGCGTAACCGAACTGAATGTTAACGGTGGCACGCTGACAAAAAATAGTGCTAAGAATTACGGCGGCGGTGTTTTCTTGTATCAAGCAACGAATGCAACAATTTCAAAGGGCATGATTTCTGAGAACAAGGCTTATAAGGGCGGCGGTGTATGCTTATACTATAACTCTGCTGCGAAACAGACCGGCGGTTCCATTGAAAACAATGTTGCTGTTGAGGGCGGTGGTGTTTACGGCGGCACCTATACCATGACAGGCGGTGTCATTAAGGATAACAATAACTCCTTAACGGATGAAGAGAGACTTTGGAGAGATGGGGACGGCGTTTATGTAGGCACTGCCTTTAATCTGGGGGATGCTGCAGAAATCAGCACGAATAACGATGTTTATTTAGAAAAAGGCGCAAGGGAAGCAAAAGAAGGGCGCTATATCAATGTGATTTCTTCTTATACAGGTGCAAGCACTGCGAAACCAATTCAAATCCACAGTGAAGATGTAACGGTGGAAGGAGCGGAAATCGGTACACAGCTTGTTCGGTATACAGCCGTTGCGGGCGGCGAAGCTGCGGCGGCACAGGCGGATGCAAACGGTATTTTCGTACCAAGCTGGAAAATGCAGAAGGGCTTGGTTATTGGGCAGAGCAAAGCGGCAGGAAAGACGGACTGGATGACCTATGTGCCATCTATCAGGATTCAGTATCAGTGGGTTAGCACAGATAACCCCTCTGATGTGACACCACCTGCGGATGATTATATCCGTACCGGTACAGCCTATACAGCAAAGGCACAGGAGGCAACCCATCAGGGATATAGCTTCAAAGGCTGGTTTACGGATGATGCATGCACACTTAGCTATACAGATGGTACTGTGTTGAGTACAGATACGATTCTTTACGGCAAGTGGGAAAAAATCGCAACACCGCCTTCTTCCGGTGGTGGCGGTTCTCATGGCGGCACAAAATACGAGGATGAAAAATATAAAAAAAATACAGTTGTCATACTCGATAAAATTCCAAAAAGAGTTGGATATACCTTTACGGGTTGGTATGCAGACAAAGAGCTAACGGATAAAATCACAAGCGTAAAAATGACGAGTGATAAAACTGTTTATGCGGGCTGGAAGGCAACGGATGTTCCCGAAACCTTGAATAGTGATAATCACTTTGCATATATCGTTGGCTATGAGGATGGATTGGTAAGACCAAATGCTGACATCACAAGAGCCGAGGTTGCGGCTATCTTCTTCCGTTTGCTGAAGGACGATGTGCGGGATGATAACCTCACAGCAAATAGCGTTTTTACAGATGTTGCGTTTGGAAAATGGTATAACAAATCTATTTCCACGATGGCGAAAATCGGCATTGTAAAGGGACGTACAGCAAATGCCTTTGCGCCGAATGCACCTATCACAAGAGCGGAATTTGCGGCAATTTGTTCTCGTTTCGACCGAAGCAATGTCGAGATAAAGAGTGATTTTAACGATATCTCCGGACATTGGGCGGAAAAGGAAATCAGACGTGCGGCCTCTCTGGGCTGGATTAAGGGCTATGCAGACGGCTCCTTTAAGCCGGACCAAAACATCACAAGAGCCGAGGCGGCATCCATGATTAACCGTATGCTGCATAGATTGCCTGAAACGGCGGATGATTTGCTGGATGGCATGATTCAATGGCCGGATAATCAGCCGAGCGATTGGTATTACATCAATATGCAGGAGGCAACAAATAGCCATGACTTTAAGCAGAAAGGCGAAATCAATGAGTATTGGACAAAGCTGACAGAGAATCCGAATTGGGATAGATATAAAT
>CATVQN010000220.1 GCA_958346135.1 uncultured Eubacteriales bacterium
ATCCTGTTGATAAAATAAGTTCAAACAGTTTCTTTCAACCTACATATGTGAGCACGAACGATAATCTGACGTTAATGGCAAAAATCAAAGAGTTGGATATGCTTAATCTGCAACTTCATCCGCCGTTGAATCCAAACCCTTATTTTTTTAAATTTGAAGCAGAATTTTTAATGGCCAATTCTTGCGGCAGAAATTGCATGGCAGATACGCATTTTTATCATGAGTTTGGCGCCGGCAGATTGCCGGACACAACTCCGAAACGAATCGTTGACAATATCCTGTCTACCCTTACACCTTACGGAATATCGTTCTTTTGCTATGGATTTATGGCGGAAAAGCTTCCGTTGTGGAAGAAAGAACTGAATCCGGGGGCACCCGTATTCAAAGTTTATGATGAGGAACACACTGTTCTTGCACGTCGCAAAATGGTCGTTAAGACAATGGATTATATTGAAATTTTAAGACCTCTCATGTGTAACACCTCTCATTGGGCTGACTGTGCGATTTATTATCCTGAAAAGCTTGACAAAGACAATGTATACAGTTGTTATGCAATGGAGCACATATTTGGGACGCACGAATTGTTTAATGCGGCGGCAATCCCCTTAAAAGTCATTGACAAAATACCGCAAAGTGACAAGGAGCAAAAACTTATTATTTTTAATAACGTAAAATCCTTTTCTGCAGAAGAATCCAATCATTTAAAAAAATATCTTTCGTCCGGCGGACACGTTGTGGTTATCGGAAAATGCTGCAGTGAAATTGAACAAATTACCGGAATTTCCGTCCATCCGTCCAATGCACTGTTTGTGAGATCAGAAGATTCGGACGATTATAATCATTGTTTCATCCGGCTTCCGGAAAGCGGCAAACATTATTTTGAAGAAAACGGACAAACAATTCTGGAATACAACGATTTCACCCCTGCCGTCACGAGACTTGGCAATGTATTATACATAGGTATGTCAGATGAGATCGGAAGATTCGGACAATATCGTGATTTTGCATTAGCATCATGGGTAAAGAAATATTTTTATGAGCAAAATAAATCCAGTGGTGTGAAATTTAACAATGTATATGTCAATGTAGCTGACAAACATCAGTTTACAAGTTGTGATTTGTTTGGAAATGACAAAAAATGTTTGCTTTTAATCCGTAATTTTGGAGTGGAACAAAATAATTCAACGCTGTCATGGAAACTTCCGGAAGGTATGGCGGTAAAAAAAGCATGGTATGACGGCTTTGAATTTGATTTTATGCAAGGAGAAAGACTTCCTTTGTTTGAACATTTTTGTGCCGTTTACGCTGAGAAGATATAGTGAAAGGAGCAGGATAACATGTACACGAAACAAAGTTTAACAGATGATTTGAAAAACATGGGGCTGAAAGAAACGGATACCGTGTTTGTCCATTCATCGTACAAAAAAATAGCAGGTTCTGAAGGCGTGGAAGGCGGAGCAGATACTGTAATTGATACCTTTATTGATTATTTCGGAAAAAAAGGATTGGTCGTATTTCCGGCAATGAGCTGGAAACTGGGATATTTGGTGAATCAAAATGGTGAACTTAGGTTCCCCGCGCTTGGTCCCAAGGAAGGTTTTTCGGATTACGGCAATCATTTTGATATCAATAAAACACCGTGCGATGGACTTGGTATTATTCCTGAGTTATTCAGAAAACGAAGCGGCGTTGTGCGCTCTCTTTGTCCATCGTCATCTGTGGCTGCATTTGGCCCCGACGCAAAAGAATTCTGTGCCGGACACGAAAATGCACCAACAGCTTTTGACTGGGATTATACGTGGGGCAATCTTTACAGACGAAAAGCAAAAACTCTTTTTCTCGGTACAACGATGGCATGCAATACTTTTATGCATATCATAGAAGAGCACGCAGATGTTCCCGGTATTGTTTCCCCATATATATGGAAGTATACAGCTGTAGGATATGATGGAAAAATAAGAAACATCGAGATGAAGCGAAATGTTCCGGGACATAATCATTATTACAGAAAAGTAGAGAATGAACTTCTGAATAATGGCATTGCCGAAATACACCAATTTGGGGCAGCAGAAACTCATCTTGTAGATATTGTGAAAGAAACCGATTATATGATGAAAAGGCTGAAGGAAAACCCATTTCTTTTTACAAATAACGATTAATGCTAAGCAGATAGAATGATCTATCCAAGAAAGAAAGGTTAAAACAAATGAATAATACAGAGGCACGAAATCCCAACACAATGGATATAGATAAGAAAACAACAAGAGAAATGCTCACTTTGATACAAGCGGAAAACTATAATTCCGTGAAGGCAATTGAAGCTGCAATTCCTTCTATAGAGGCAGCATGCGAACAAATAACCCAGAGAATGAAAAAAGGCGGCAGACTGATATATATTGGAGCAGGAACATCGGGCAGACTTGGAGTTGCAGACGCCGCCGAATGTCCACCTACATATGGCGTTTCTCCTGAAATGGTGAGCGGAATTATTGCCGGAGGTTTCGAGCGGATGTTCAGCGCAGGCGAAAGCACTGAGGACGACGGAAAGAAAGGTGAAGATGATTTGCGTCAAAAGGCGCTTACATCTTTTGATTCCGTGTTGGGAATTTCTGCGGCAGGAAATGCAGCATATGTCGCGGATGCTCTTGCTTATGCACGATCTATAGGATGTCTCACAATAGGTCTTACCTGTAACGCGAACAGCCGGCTCGCTCGGGAGTCTGACATTTCAATATTGACAGACACCGGCGCAGAAGTGATTCAAGGATCTACCCGCATGAAAGCGGGAAGCGCTCATAAGATGGTACTTAATATGATATCAACTTGTATCATGGTCAAGTTAGGATATGTGTATCAAAATATGATGATAAATCTTAAGCCTATGAATGCAAAACTTACAGCGCGTATGATTCACATTGTATCTGAGATTATGAAATGTACTGAAAATGAGGCAAGAGAACTTTTGAGCAAGTGTGATTGGTCAATTCGCGAATGTATTCAGCGTGCAAAACCTAAAAATGATAAATCCAATCAGATGTGAAGGTAAATGATCAAGTTGCGCACC
>CATVQN010000221.1 GCA_958346135.1 uncultured Eubacteriales bacterium
GCGTACATTATTTTGATATTGTCATGTATTGCTGCAACGACCCGAAGATCAAAACCGTATCGTCGGAACAGTTCCAAAAACTGGGCAATCCAATCTCTGACTACGTATATGAAACCATGTGGGCAGGTCCGCCCAAGCTTGACGGCGTTTGCGATGTCGAAGAAGGAATCACCGGTTTAATCAGAACGGACGGCCCCGTGATTACATTCAACGGCGCATGGGCGCAGAACATCGGCGAGGACGAAACCTATATTGACTTTATCGGTACCAAAGGCGGAATCAGACTGCACTATGCAAAGGATTTTGTGATGTATTCCACCAAAAACGGTATGCTCACCGAAACGACCTTCAAGATGAAAGAGGGCATGGAATTTAAGGCAATGTTCCGCAACGAGATCAACGGATTTATCGATTGTATCGAGAGCGGCAAAAAACTTCCGTCCCACATCGACACCAACATTGTGACCGCACAAATGCTGGATGCCATCTACCGTTCGGCGGAGGCACATAAGGAGATCACGCTTTAGGAGGGTTAATATGGGCAAGGGCAAACTTGATATCATCAGCGACTTGAAAAAGCTTGGCATTTGTCCTGGCGATAAAGTGCTTATGCACTCCTCATACAAGTCGCTTGGCACCGTAGACGGCGGCATTGACACATTTTTAGATGCACTTATGGAATTGCTGGGTCCTGACGGAACACTTATGCTGCCCACTTTTACCTATGACTTCGTAACCCTTTCAAATCCTGTGTTTGATATAAGGTATACCATGTCAAACGTAGGATATACCACAGAGGTATTCAGGAAAAAGCCGGGCGTTGTCCGCAGTTTGCACCCAACGCATTCCCTTGCCGTATGGGGAAAAGACAAGGAGAAATATATTAAAGATCACTACGATGACGACGTAGAAGTCGGCACGCATTCTCCCATTATAAAATTAAAGGACAACAACGGCAAAATCTTGATGGTGGGTTGCGGTATTACACATAATACCATGATTCATGGGGCAGAAATTCATATGAACGTTCCGTACATTTTCACGTTTGACTATTCCTTGCCGGAATATCATAGAGAATACGCTTGCATTGATGAAAACGACTGTATTCACCGCAAGATTTTTTACCACGAGTTTATTGGAAAGGCGGGCTGGTATCAAAATTACGGCCGGCTCGCAAACCTGATGAAAGTTGAAATGGGTCATATCTTAGAGGCAGAAAGCTACGTGTTTGACGCAGAAAAAACGTGGAATACCGTTTGCGGCAAAATGAAGGATGACCCGTATTATTTTGTAACGCGCGAAAAATTATTCTAAAGGAGATGGAAAATTTGAAAATCGGTTTTATCGAGTATTACCTTGACGAATGGCACGCCAACAACTATCCGCAGATGATCAAGGAACTGTCAAACGGAAAATATGAAGTTGCGTATGCCTACGGAAAGATTGACAGCCCGATCGGCGGAATGACAAATCGGGAATGGTCGGAAAAAAACAACATTGCATTGCTTGACAGCATCCAGGAAGTCGTTGACAAAAGCGACCGCCTGATCGTGCTTTCGCCCGACAACCCGGAAATGCACGAGGAACTCTGCGAAATCCCCTTAAAATCAAAAAAGCTTGTCTATGTTGACAAGACCTTTGCGCCGGACAGAGCAACGGCGGAAAGAATCTTTGCACACGCTAAGGCCAATGACACAAAATGCTATTCCAGCTCCGCCCTGCGGTTTTCCACCGAGCTGAAAAATGTGAAAAAGGAAGACATCCATAAAATTTACAGTGAAGGGCCGGGAACCTATGAGATGTACTCCATCCATCAAATTGAGCCCATCGTCAGCCTCATGGGCTGCCGGGCAAAACGGGTTATGTTTATCGGAGAGGCCGATCACCCCGCCATGCTCATTGAATTTGAGGACGGCCGTCTGGCGCAAATGTACCAGACCTTTGATTCTCCGTTCCGCCTGACGCTGAATAAAAACGATAACAAGAGCGATATTCTGGAGATAAAGTCTGACTACTTCAGACTGTTTCTTGCAGAACTGATCAGGTTTTTTGATACCGGAGAAATCCTTGTCCCTCATGAACAAACAATTGATGTCATATCGATTCGGGCTGCCGGCTTAAAAGCAATGGCTTGCCCGTACGAGTGGGTGCTTGTATAAAGAAAAAAATATTGTATTAGTTTTACTCTGCACAAAAAATTATAAGACGGTGTTTATTATGCTTATTTCATCAGAGATTGATTCTGCAAGCAGAATCATTGGAGAGGAAAAAACCATTGAATACATGGCAAAGGCCGGATTTGACGCGTGGGATTTTTCCATGTTTTGCGCATTTGACTATAACTTTGAAACCGGCAAGGCCAAATTAACCAACCATCCGATTTCAGGCAATAACTATCTTGCATTTGCAAGAAAATTAAAGAAAATAGGCCTCGACAACGGCATTCATTGTAACCAGTCTCATGCGCCGTTTCCATCGAGTTCGGCAGAGATCTGCTCTTATTACGAAAGAGCCTTAGAGCTCACGGCCGAGGCAGGCGGAAAAATATGTATTATTCATCCTGACAACGATAAATCTGCGGAAGAAAATGCAGAAATGTATCTCAAGTTACTTCCGTTTGCAAAAGCATGCGGTGTAAAAATTGCAGCCGAAAACATGTATACATGGGATGTAGAAAAAGACATGGCGACACCGGCGGCTTGCTCATCACCGGAGAGTTTTAATGCACATCTTGACGCAGTAAATGACGAATATCTTTGCGCATGCCTTGATATCGGTCATACCGAGATGAGAGGACTTAACACCTCGGCACAGGAAATGATCCTTGCACTCGGCAACAGACTTCTTGCCCTGCATCTTCATGACAACGATTTAAGGGATGATTCCCATCAGATTCCGTTCTCCATGAAGATTGACTTTCATAAGGTAATCGCCGCACTGAAAGCGATTGATTACAAGGGATATTTTACACTTGAAGCGCTTACATATCTTCACGGTTATACAGCGGATAATGTGTATGACGGCATCAAAAACCTTGCCGCTGCCGCAAAA
>CATVQN010000222.1 GCA_958346135.1 uncultured Eubacteriales bacterium
GAAAGCTTTCGAGCAGGACCTGAAGGCTGTTCCGGCCTTCAGGTCTTGCCTTGCTTTCATCGAAAATTCAAGAAATCAAATATGGAGAACAACAGATAGTGTTGGAGGAGTTTCATGGAGAAAAAAGTATTTCGCGTGGGAAGTGTAGGCATTGGTGGAATTTCTCGAGGCGTTCACCTTCCCGGAATTCACAAAAGCCCGGATCTGGAACTTGTGGCCGTGTGCGATCTAAAGCCTGAGCGCATGGAGTACGCCAGAAATACATACGGTATTCGAGAAGATCACTGCTTTGCGGATTATCACGATTTGATTGCCTGCCCGGATGTGGATGTGATTGACATTTCCACTTCCAACAACGCCCACTTTGAGGTGGCCAAGGCAGCTATTGAAGCCGGAAAACCGTTTTGCTTGGAGAAACCTGTCACCTTAACAGCGGAGGAGGCCGACATTTTGGCCAAAGCCGCACAGGAAAAAGGGATTCCCAATATGGTGTGCTTTTCCTACCGCTTTAAGGCTGCTGCCCGCTACGCCAAGGAATTGGTGGAGAAGGGAATGTTAGGCGATATTTATCACGTTTACATGCAGTATCTGCAGGGCGGCGGCGGTCCTTCCTATGATTTGCCCCGTTCTTGGAGATATCAAAAAAAGCTGACCGGAACCGGCGCACTGGGCGATTTGGGTTGTCACGCTCTGGATTTGGTAAGTTTTGTCACCGGTAAAAATTACCGGAAGGCTGTGGGACATACGGATACTTATGTGACCCAGCGCCGTCTGGAAGAGGGCGAAGGATACGGTCCGGTAGATGTAGATGACTTCTGCCATTACTTGATGGAGATGGATGGAAAGACTTCGGCAAATTTCTCTGTCACCCGATTTGCCTATGGCAGAGGAAATTACCAGCGTATGGAAATATACGGGAGCAAGGGCGGTTTGGTGTACAGCTTGGATGTTACTCCCGGTGTAGATGAATTAGAGGTCTGCTTTGGCTACCCCTATGACAGGTCCGGAATCTACACAAAGCTTCCCATTCCCCAGCGTTTCCAGTGCGATCAGATGCAGTCCTTTGCAGATATTCTCAACGGGTGCAGCGATGGCATGGCTGCCACCATTCAAGACGGCTGCCGCATTCAGCATGCATTGGACGTAATTATCCGCTCTGCGGAAGAAGAAAAATGGCTACCCTGTGATTAATTCATGATATGAGAGGAGTTTTTTTAAAATGGCAATTCGAGTAACTGTTTGGAACGAATACCTTCATGAGGTTCAATTCCCGGAAGTGGCTGAGGTGTACCCAAAGGGAATTCACGGCTGCATCGCAGACTTTCTGAAAGAAGCCGGTATGGATGTGAAAACCGCCACGCTGCGAGAGCCGGAACACGGACTGACTCAGGAGGTTGTAGACAATACGGATGTGTTGATTTGGTGGGGTCACATGGCTCATCAGGAAGTGTCGGATGAGATTGTGGATCGCGTTTACAATCGTGTTCTGGAAGGAATGGGCCTTATCGTTCTTCATTCCGGCCATGCCTCTAAAATCTTCCGGAAGCTGTGCGGAACGGATAGCTGGAAATTGAAGTGGCGCGAGGACGGCGAGAAGGAAATCCTTTGGGTTGTAGATCCCAGCCATCCCATTGTAGACGGTCTGGACGAGAAAATTATAATTCCGCATGAGGAGATGTACGGTGAGCGCTTTGATATTCCCCAGCCGGATGAGCAGGTGTTTATCAGCTGGTTCGAAGGCGGAGAAGTGTTCCGCAGCGGTTGCTGCTGGCATCGCGGAAAAGGAAAGATTTTCTACTTCCGTCCGGGCCATGAGGTGTTCCCCATCTATCATCAGCCGGAAATTCAAAAGGTGATTATCAATGCGGTGAAGTGGGCAGCGCCCATCCGTTTCCCCAATACCACCTTTGGAAATCCCGCACCCATTATGCCCGTTAAGGGAGAGATGGAACATAGTGTTCAGGGGCTTCACGACCAGAAGAGCATCTCCTAAAAAGCAGATGTGTTTCTTTCTTAATATCTCTTAACTAAGGAACCAATGTGAAAAGGCCAAGGTTCTTGCGCGGGAAGCAGGGATAACGAAAGCGCGCCTTTCATCAGCATCAGCCGTTGGAAGGCGCACTTTTTATCTGAAAAATCATTTCCCGGCAAGAGAATTCGAAAAAATCAGGTTCACTCCTGCAAAATAGATATCGCTTTTTGGTACTGCTGCTTTTTCCAGGTGTCCAGCAACTTATAGTCTCCTTTTTGCAACTCACTGACCAAACGAGTGTAGGTCGGCGCGATTTCATCGGCAGAACAATCCTCCACCAAATTCACGATCTGATTTTCCAGAAATTTCTGTTTTCGTTCGTCTGCCGTAGCCAGACGTGTGTTGGAGTAGAGGGAAAACAGGATTTCATAGTGAATGATCGGAACAGTGTACTGGCTGTCAATGCCGATAGATTTCATCGGTTTTGCATTCTTGAGCAAATCTCCAAGCCCGGAGCGCTCCAAAGCGTTCTTCTGTTCGGGAGAAGGCTCCATGTTTTGCAGATAAAATGCTGCCAACAGTCTGGCTTGGAATTGGCTTTGTGTGCTGCTTTTAATAAACAGGGTGGAGACGTATTGTTCCTCGAAATTGTTGCTGAGTGCCGGTTCCCGTCCGGAATCCGAGAGGATGGGCGAGAGGATTTCATATTGTTCCCAAATTGGGTGGTTTTCCGGGAGCAGGGAGAGCAGCTTACCCAGCGAGGGGGAAGCCGCCAAAAAGATCTCGCCGTTTTGCAGCTGTCTGAGCAGGGACTCTTGACTGAGGGTGAATACATCGCGGGAAAGCAGTCGCTCACGGAACAGGGTGTTCATAAACTCCAGTGACTCCAAAGTACCGGGGTGAAAAAAAGGATCCTCCCACGCAGTGCCGGTATCGGCGGTGACGCCAAACATCTGTTGAAGACTGGGAAGCTCCACGTAGCAGGGAATCAACTCCGGATAGGCTTTCCGAACGGCTTTTAGCTGTTCCAAGCAATACGCTTTGGGCAGGGGCTGCTGACTATCCCA
>CATVQN010000223.1 GCA_958346135.1 uncultured Eubacteriales bacterium
TGGTCATCCATTGCCTTGGCTGGTACGGCGGTTTTGCTGATTCTGGTTATTGTTCCCGGTGTGGGTACCACCCGAAACGGCGCAACCCGATGGCTGTTCGGTTTTCAGCCGTCAGAGCTGGCAAAGTTTGCAGTGATTCTGTTTTTTGCCTACAGTGTCTCCCGAAACCGTGAAATTCTAAACGATTTTTGGCACGGATTTATCCCATATTTAGGGGTGGTTGGCTTCATTGTGCTTCTTTTGATGCTGGAGCCGCATTTTTCCTGCAGTTTGTTGATT
Source organism: uncultured Eubacteriales bacterium (assembly GCA_958346135.1). Lineage (GTDB taxonomy): Bacteria > Bacillota > Clostridia > Monoglobales > Monoglobaceae > Ructibacterium. The sequence continues at coordinate 280 of CATVQN010000223.1, forward strand.
ATTCTGACCGCTTTCTTGATTTTGTTTGCGGCGGGAACGCCGCTGAAGCATTTTGGATGGATTGCCATTCCCGGTGTGATCGGCGCAGCCGCACTGATTATCAAAGAGCCTTACCGTATGGCGAGAATTACTGCGTTCTTAAATCCCTTTGCCGACAAGCAGGGAGACGGTTGGCAGATTGTGCAGTCTCTTTATGCCATAGGCTCCGGCGGCATTTTCGGCGTAGGCCTTGGACAGAGCCGGCAGAAGTATTTGTCCCTGCCCGAGCCGCAAAATGACTTTATCTTTTCGGTGCTGGCAGAGGAACTGGGGCTTTTGGGTGCCGTGATTTTAATTGCGATGTTTCTGTTTTTGATTCTGCGCGGGATTAAGATTGCATCGAAAGCGCCGGATATGTTCGGTAAGCTTTTGGTAATCGGTATTATAGGCATTGTTGCTTTCCAGGCGCTGATTAACATTGCAGTTGTAACCTCGTCCATTCCGGTAACCGGTATGCCGCTGCCCTTTTTTAGCTTCGGCAGTACCGCGCTGAGTATTACCATGGCCGAAATGGGGATTGTTTTAAACGTTTCCAGACAGATTCATTCGCCTCTGTAGGGGGCAGTTTAGATGCCAGAAAGGCAGGGAAATCGGATGCGATTATTGTTTGCCGGCGGGGGAACCGCAGGACATATTAACCCGGCGCTTGCCATCGCCAATTACTTTTGTCAGATAGAGCCAAGCACACAGGTCCGCTTTGTAGGCACCAAAGAGGGATTGGAAACCGGACTGGTGCCAAGAGCCGGTTATCCTCTGGATTATATTAAAATACATGGATTTGAGAGGAGTCTTTCGCTGCAGGGGTTAAAGACTGCGGCGGAAATCCCTGGGGCGATATATCGTGCCTATCGGATCATCAAAGAGTTTCAGCCGGATGCGGTGGTGGGAACTGGCGGTTATGTGGCGGGGCCGGTGCTTTATGCTGCGGCCAAGCATCATATTCCTACGCTGGTACACGAATCCAATGCTTTCCCCGGGATTACCACCAGAATCCTGGCTCGCTATGCAGATGTGGTGGCACTGGGCGTAGAGGATGCGAAGCAATATCTGAAAAATCCGAAAAAGGTCATGGTGACCGGAACGCCGTTGCGGAGCTCTTTGCTGCATACGGATGCCTTTGCGGCTCGGCGTCAGCTGGGGCTGGACGCCCGGCCGTTTCTGCTCATCTTTGGCGGCAGCTTGGGGGCGCGGGACTTTAACAGGACGGTAGCGGATTGGATTTCCCAAACTGCGAAAGAGGGAAGATATCAAGTCCTGATGGGCACCGGAAAGCTGCGCCAGTACGATGAAGTGATGAACCGATTCCGGGAGAATTGTTTGAATCTGAATGATTTGCCCACTGTGAAGATTTGTGAATATATCTATGATATGGATGTGGCAATGGCGGCGGCGGATTTGGTGATTTGCCGTGCCGGAGCCAGTACGCTGTGTGAGTTGACTGCTTTGGGTAAGCCGGCCATCTTGGTGCCGTCTCCTTATGTGACGGGAAATCATCAGGAGCATAATGCCAGAGCGATAGAGCGTGGCGGCGGCGCTGAGGTGATCTTGGAAAAGGACTTTAGTCCCAAGACGCTGCAGGAAACCGTAACCAGGCTGACCGGGGACAAAGAGGCGCTGCTGCAGATGCAGCGATGCTCAAAAAAATTAGGGCACATTGATGCTTTAGAAACCTTATATCAAGAAATCAAAAAGCTTACAAAAGTCTGATATACGGACCGGCATGGTCAGGCACAGCTTTCCTTTCTCTGCATAAGATAGGGTGTAGAGTTGGGAGGTGCTGACCTTGCGTAGGCTTAGTATATACGGCGGAAAACCGCTGAAAGGACAGCTTCGGATCCAGGGTTCAAAAAATTCGGTGCTGCCGATTCTGGCGGCGGCACTCTTAACCGAAGACACCTGTGAGATTAAAAATTGTCCTGATTTGACAGATGTCAGAGCTGCCTTCGAAATTTTAAGAAATTTAGGCTGCAGCGTTGATTATGACGGTGAGACGGCATTGGTTCATACCGCAGAGGCAGACGGAACGGTGATCCCGAATGAGCTAATGCGGAAGATGCGTTCTTCCGTTATGTTCCTGGGTGCAATTTTGGGAAGATTCGGCCATGCCTGTATCAGTTATCCGGGCGGGTGTGAGCTGGGTGCCCGTCCCATTGACATCCATCTTCGTGCGCTGACACGGCTGGGGGTGGAAATGCGGGAGGACGGCGGCTACATTCGATGCTTGCTGCGAGAATATATGCCGCAGACGATTACATTCATGTTCCCAAGCGTCGGCGCAACTGAAAATGTCATGCTGCTCTGTGCGGTGTCACCGGGAGAGACCGTGCTGGTAAACCCGGCACGGGAACCTGAGATTGTGGATTTGCAGAATTTTTTAAACTGCATGGGGGCTGATATTTTGGGCGCCGGAACTGATTGTATCCGAATCCGGGGCGTAAAGCGGCTTCACGGATGCAGCTATATGGTGATTCCGGATCGGATTGCAGCGGCAACCTATGCCTGTGCGGCGGCGGCCTGCGGCGGGGAGATTTTGCTCACCCAGGCAGAACCGATGCATCTTCGGATGTTTTTATCGGTTTTACGGGACATGGGGACAGAGGTCAAAACGGAGAATGAAACGATTTGGATTGCGGCGGATGGACGCCCGGAGGCAGTACCTTTGGTGAAAACACTGCCTTATCCCGGATTTCCGACCGATATTCAGCCTCTGCTCATG
>CATVQN010000224.1 GCA_958346135.1 uncultured Eubacteriales bacterium
ATATAATAGATTTGTTTTGATCTGATAAAAAGCAAAACACCTTTCCATTGTGCCGGCAGGTCAAAACACCTCGATCAATCGCACGGCTTAGTATGTAATTTTTCTTTGTAACAAAATTGTAATCTTATTTTTTCATTTCTATCTTGACATTCTAAGCACACACGATTATACTAGATATACACTGATTTTTCCAAGCGAAACACTATATCTTGTGGTGCGGAATCTGGACTGGGATTTTTTCCATCCATTTTTTTGACACATTTTTAAGATTACAGACGTATTTTCGGGATACGTCCGGCCATTTTATAAAACAGAAACGGAGGTTGTACCAAAATGATTCAAACCATTCTAAAGCGTGACGGCCGCGAAGTCACATTCGACATTGATAAAATTGCCAACGCTATTTTCTGTGCGGCGGAGGCAATCGGCGGCAAAAATTATCAAACCGCAATGGAGCTTGCAGAGCATGTCTGTGATTACATCGAATCCATGCATATTGAACGTCCAACCGTAGAGCAGATTCAGGATGCTGTAGAACACGTTCTGATTGAGGAAGGGCATAGCCGTACGGCGAAGGAATTTATTTTGTACCGTTCTCAGCGAACTCGCGTCCGTGAAATGAACACTCGGCTTATGAAGGTCTATGAAGATCTAACCTTTAAATCTGCCAAGGACAACGACGTAAAACGTGAAAATGCCAATATTGACGGCGATACCGCTATGGGAACCATGCTCAAATACGGTTCCGAGGGTGCAAAGCAGTTCTATGATATGTTTATTTTGGACCCGATTCACTCCGAAGCGCATCGAAACGGTGATATTCATATTCATGACCTGGATTTTCTGACTCTAACCACCACCTGCTGCCAGATTGATTTAAAGAAGCTGTTTGAAAACGGCTTTTCAACCGGCCACGGCTTTTTGCGGGAGCCCAACGACATCGCCAGCTATTCCGCACTGGCCTGTATTGCTATTCAGTCCAACCAAAACGACCAGCACGGCGGTCAAAGTGTGCCGAATTTTGACTATAGTATGGCGCCCGGCGTTGCAAAGACCTATAAGCGCCGCTTTGCTGAAAATCTGGGACGCGCTTTAGAACTGGACTGCGGTCACGAGGATGGACAGAATCTAGCCAAGGAAATCATTGCGTCTATTGCGGAAGAAACCGAAGAGAACCCCTGCCTTGCAAACAACGAGAGCTATCAGCCGCTCCTTGCCAAGGCACTGAGTGAATATGCCCCCAGTCCGGAAAAGGCAACACAAATCAGTGCGTTTACCGCCAAAGCCGCCCTGCGGGAGACTGACCGGGCAACCTATCAGGCCATGGAAGCGCTGGTACATAATCTGAATACCATGCATTCCAGAGCCGGCGCACAGATTCCCTTCAGCTCGTTAAACTATGGAACCGATACCTCTCCCGAGGGACGTATGGTCATCAAAAATGTTCTCCTTGCTACCGAGGCAGGACTTGGGAACGGCGAGACACCTATTTTCCCGATTCACATTTTTAAGGTCAAGGAAGGCATTAGCTATAATCCGGAGGATCCTAACTACGATCTCTTTAAGCTGGCCTGCCGGGTTTCCGCCAAGCGGCTGTTTCCTAACTTCAGCTTTTTGGATGCGCCCTATAACCTACAGTACTATAAGCCGGGTCATCCTGAAACCGAAGCGGCTTATATGGGCTGCCGTACTCGTGTGGTAGGCAACGCCTATGACCCCAACCGTGAAATTGTATACGGCCGCGGCAATCTGAGCTTTACCTCCATCAATCTGCCCCGTATCGCCATCAAGGCTCATGGAAATGTAGAGTTGTTCTTTGAGGATTTGGGCCGCAAGCTGGATCTGGTAATTGACCAGCTCTTGCATCGGTTCAAAATCCAGTGCTCCAAAAAGGTTCGCAACTACCCCTTCCTGATGGGACAAGGGGTTTGGATTGATTCCGAAAACCTGGGTCCTGACGACTCTGTGGAAGAGGTTTTAAAGCATGGCACCCTGACCGCCGGCTTTATCGGTCTTGCCGAGTGCTTAAAATCACTGATTGGCCAGCATCACGGCGAATCCGCAACCGCCCAGAACCTGGGACTGGAGATTATTGGTTTTATGCGCCAGCGCATGGATCAAGCCACGGAAAAGTACGGTTTAAACTTCTCTCTGATTGCAACCCCCGCCGAGGGATTATCGGGACGTTTCGTAAAATTAGACCGTGAAAAATACGGCTCCATTCCCGGGGTAACCGATCGGGACTATTACACCAACTCCTTCCATATTCCGGTTTACTATAACATCAGTGCATTTGATAAAATTTGTCTGGAGGCGCCTTATCACGCACTGACTAACGGCGGTCATATCACCTATATTGAACTGGACGGCGATCCCACCACCAATCTGGAGGCCTTTGAAAAAGTGATTCGCTGTATGAAAGAACAGGGCGTTGGTTATGGAAGCATCAACCATCCGGTTGACCGGGATCCTGTTTGCGGCTACACCGGCATTATCGGAGATGTTTGTCCTCTGTGCGGACGCAGTGCCGAGGAACATGAGCATCAGCCCGGTTTTGAACGAATTCGCCGGATTACCGGATATTTGGTAGGCACCTTAGACCGTTTTAACAACGGAAAACGGGCCGAAGAAAAGGATCGAGTAAAGCACGCAAGCGTGGCTGATGCATTTGAAACAAACGCCGCAGAAGAATCATAATAATAAAAGCTCTCTGCAATATAACAAGTGTTGTTCAAAACGATAATTTTAAAGGTGAACGAAATCAATCGTTCACCTTTTTTTCAGGTTTTTTGTTTCATAAAGACATGGTTCGAGAACGTTCACAGGAAGAACGAAGTTGAATTTCGCTGCGCAGTTCGCTGCTCTTCTGGATACTTTCCATGATTTCCAGTACATGAAGCGCCATATATCCGTTTGCACACATATCTTTTTTTCCATGGAACAAGCACTCTGCCATATCGGCTACCCCTAATCCACGGCTGTTTTCTGAAAAACGATTGACC
>CATVQN010000225.1 GCA_958346135.1 uncultured Eubacteriales bacterium
TAAAGCGGTACGCGAGCTGGGTTCAGAACGTCGCGAGACAGTTCGGTCCCTATCTGTCGCGGGCGCAGGAAATTTGAAGGGAGCTGTCCTTAGTACGAGAGGACCGGGATGGACGTACCACTGGTGCACCAGTTGTCAAGCCATTGGCACAGCTGGGTAGCTAAGTACGGAAGGAATAAACGCTGAAGGCATCTAAGCGTGAAGTCCACCCTAAGATAAGATTTCCCATTGTTTAAAACAAGTAAGACCCCACGTAGACTATGTGGTTGATAGGTCGGAGGTGTAAGTGTGGCAACACATTCAGCTGACCGATACTAATAGGTCGAGGGCTTGACCTAAATATGATATGTGAGTAAGGACTTACCTTTTCTTTATTCCTTTTTTCGAGACAACGATCCGGTGACTATAGCGGGAAGGTCACACCTGTTTCCATTCCGAACACAGTAGTTAAGCTTCCCTGCGCTGACAATACTTGGCGGGTGACTGCCTGGAAACCTAAGTCGTTGCCGGAACTTTAAAGGATCCCTGATGAGATTACTCGTCGGGGATCTTTTTTTATTCGCTTTGAAGGTGTGTTAATACAATTGAAAAAGACCGAAGTGCCAAACGAGAATGTTTGAACAGTCGGTCTTTTTCCCAGTCTATTTTTATTTAGCTTTGACTTCATATTCCGGAGGGCTTTAAACATGCACCGTTGCTTTCAATTACGTTTTTGTACCAGTAAAATGATTTTTTTCGATAGCGCTCCAGTGTTCCACTACCGTCATCATTGCGGTCTACATAGATAAATCCATAGCGTTTTTTAAGCTCTGCGGTGGATGCAGAAACAAGATCAATACATCCCCAGGTGGTGTATCCCATCACTTCCACGCCGTCCTTAATGGCTTCGCCAACCTGAACCAGGTGGTCATTAAGATATTGGATTCTGTCATCGTCTAAAACCGTTTTATTACCGTCTGCATCTGTAATAAGGCTATCTTCTGCGCCAAGACCGTTTTCTACAATAAATAATGGTTTTTGATAGCGGTCATAGAGGGTATTTAGTACATATCTTAATCCTTTTGGATCAATCTGCCAGCCCCATTGCGAGGCTTTTAGATATGGATTCGATATACCGCCGAGTAGATTGCCCTCTCCCGGCTCTTTGGATGAATCTGCACTCTCGCATACGCTCATATAGTAGCTAAATGAGATAAAATCTACGGTGTTTTTTAAAATTTCTTCATCGTTTGGCTCAAATTGAATGGTTATTTCGTTTTCCTCAAACAAGCGCTTGGTATATGACGGATATTTTCCTCTTACTTGAACGTCGGCAAAAAGCATATTTTCGCGGTCGCGTTCCATGGCGGCAATAACGTCATCCGGATTAGGGGTGAGGGGATATACGGGCATTGCCAGAATCATACAGCCAATCTGAAAATCCGGATTGATTTCATGTCCTATTTTGGTGGCTAAAGCACTTGCAACAAGCTCATGATGTATTGCTTGGTATAGATCCTGTTTTGACAGTTCATCCACTGTTTTTTCTATTGCTCCTGACAAAAATGGCGCATGGGTGATAGAGTTGATTTCGTTAAAGGTCAACCAATATTTTACCTTGTTCTTATATCGGGAAAATATCGTACGAGCGTATTTTTCGTAAAAACCAATGAGTTTTCTGTTTCTCCAACCACCGTATTTACGGGCAAGATGCAGCGGTGTCTCATAATGTGAAATGGTGATAAGCGGCTCAATTCCGTATTTGTGCAGTTCGTCAAAGACCGCATCGTAGAATGCAAGCCCCTTTTCGTTGGGTGTTTCATCGTCACCGTTGGGGAAGATTCGGCTCCATGCAATAGAAGTGCGATAAACCTTAAAGCCCATTTCCGCAAAAAGTCGAATATCTTCTTTATAGCGGTGATAAAAATCGATGCCGACCAGTTTCATATTATCGGGTGTGGGCTCTTTGGTCGGCGGCGTTTTCAGTCCGTGGGGCGTTACATCCTGAATGGACAGACCTTTGCCGTCCTCATTATATGCGCCTTCATATTGGTTTGCGGCTGTTGCACCGCCCCATAAGAAGTTTTTGGGAAATTTCATTTTTATACCAGTCCTTCTCTCGATAAATAATGATACATTGCACCTACCATGTTGGAATCGTTGAAAAACTTGCACTGTACAAGCTCTGGCGCTGCAATATCGGAATGAAACCGCATCATGGTTTCGTTATGGACACATGCGTCAAGACTTTTTCTCACATACTCAAGCAATAGGTTTTCACGGCTTATGCCGCCACCCAGTGCGATCCGATCAACATCAAGAATGGCGTTCAGATTGAAAATGAAAACCGCCAATCGCATGGAAAATTCCTCAAGAACCCGGAGCATTTTTTGATTGCCGCCATCAATTTCCGCAAATATTTTTCTTCCGTCAAGATTGGTCAGGCCAGTTCGATGCTCTGCCAACCGTATCAGGCCGGTTACACTACAGGAAAAGCCGGCCATATCATCTTCATTTCCAAAGCCGTCAAGGCCATGCTGTACATAACTGAACTCTCCTGCAAAAAAATGTCTGCCCTTGTACAGTTTTCTGTCAATCATAATTCCGCCGCCAAGCCCGGTTCCTAAGAGCATTACCACTCCGTTTTGGCAGTCCGAAAGGCTTCCCTTCCACATCTCGGAAAGCATGGCGCATTTGCCGTCATTTTCAACATACACCTTGACGCCGCATTTTTCTGCAAGAATGTTTCCGATTGGTTTACCGTTATTATAGGTAAGCCAGCCACCTGTATGAGCAAATCCCATTTCGCTGTCAATACAGCCGGGCATACTGATACTAATGCCTTCTATCTCATTTTTATATTCTTCATAGAGGTCGTAAAGGCATTCTGTTAATATCTCAAAATCCGTTTGCGGAGTAGGAATGGAGCCTTTTGCTTTCATGTTTAATTCCGGATTCATCACGGCGTACTTAATTGCCGTTCCAC
>CATVQN010000226.1 GCA_958346135.1 uncultured Eubacteriales bacterium
ATTTTCCCATGTATGACATCCGCAACCCCAGTGTGGAGAACTACATCTCCCAGGTGGCGGACTGCGTCCATTACTATGGGTCTAAAATCATTGTAGATGTTTCTGCGGGAAATCAGATGGAGGATGTAGATGTGGTGGATGGCGCTGCCGACGATTTTCCGCCCAAGGAACTGGACCATGAGGTACACATTGCGGAGCTGAAGCCTCTCCGTCGGGCAATGACCGAGCAGGATATGGAGGCACACATTCAAATCGCTGTGGATAAGACACTGTACTATCAGCGGATGGGCTTTGACGGCGGTTATTTGGGCCTTTTTCAGGGGAAGTACGGAAATTTCTTATCTGGCGAAAAGAACACTCGGACCGACGGATACGGTGGAAGCATGGAGAATCGGGCCAAATTCCCGCTGCGAGTCCTTCAAAGCATTCGGAAGGCTGTCGGACCGGAGTTTATGCTGGTGCTGGACATCAATCGCTGGTTATGTCAAGAATTTTTCGCACATTTTTAAGTTCTGAATCGCAGTAGACAAATCTGTATTCCAAGATCCTCGGAGCCATGACGCTTAAAATACCGGGCAGCAGCCACCGCCGTTTTGCGGTGGCTGTGGGCTTGAACGGCTAGGAAAGCGCAGTTAACTAGCCCGGCGATGGGGCCGGAGGTCTAAATCGTATTCCTGAGTTCCCGTCGCCGCTCATACAAAACTGCGCTTTCTGACGCCGGTCAAGGCTGGCGGCTTTAGGAAGCAGAGGCCTGCTCGGACGCCTTTTCACGTTCAAGCTCATACAGCCGCTCCATATTGAGATAGGTTTTCACGCCCCAGTCCGATGCAGAGACATACCGCAATCGTGCACAGACAAGCATTAACGCGCTGTTCCCATCCGGGAAACGGCCCACAGAATTGGTACGTCTGCGAATTTCACGGTTGATCCGCTCTATTCCGTTATTGCTACGGATTTTCAGCCAATGTTCACGTGGAAACGCTGTGTAGGCCAGTGCCTCAGATATGCCATTTTCCAGTGTATTTGCAGCAGCTCTCATCTTGTTTTCCCGCAGGAATCTTACAACATCGGCAGCTTTCGCTTCGCAGGCCGGACGATCCTCCTGGGCAAAGATTGCTTTCAGCTTTGCAGCGACCTCCTTGCTTCGAGTCCGGGGAACACCGGTCAGAATATTTCGCATGAAATGGACCACGCAGCGCTGGTAAGCAGCCTCCGGATAGACTTCCTTAATCGCCTCTATCAGCCCAAGGCATTTGTCACCAACCATGAGCCGAACGCCCTTGAGTCCCCGTTCCTTCAGTGACCTAAGAAAATTCAGCCAGCTCCCCTTGTCCTCTTTGCCACCCTCTGCCGCACCGATAATTTCTCGGTTCCCGGCTTCATTTACACCGAGCGCAACAAGAACTGCGATGTTTTTTATGGTACCGCCCCAGTTCTTTTTCAGATAAATGCCGTCGAGATAGACGTACGGATACATGACCTCCAGCGGCCTGTTGCGCCACACTTCAATTTGTGCGTAAACCTTTTGATTCAGGTTACTGATGGTTCCGGAGGAGACCCTGGCGCCCCACAGCGCCTCTGAAATGTCCTCTACACGGCGCACAGATACACCGGCAAGGTACATCTCGATCAATGCTTCTTCGACAGATTCCTCACGGCGCTTGTATCTCTCTATGATTGCCGTCTCGAACGGCAACTTGCGGAGCTTCGGAACCTTCAACTCCACCTGACCAGCCTTGGTCATAAGCTTTCTGGTGTAGTGACCAGCTCTTGGGTCCTGCCTGGTGTCAGTGCGTTCATACTTGTGAGCCTGGGTGATCTGGTCAGCCTCGGCATCTAGCATTGTGTTCAGCGTATCTTCCACTGATTTCCTGACCATGTCGCCAAGCTGGGATTTGATTTCTTCCTGATTTAGCTGTATAATATCTGCCATGGAGAGTTCCTTCTTTCGTGTTGATGTTGTTGTGGTAGCTATATCTTACACGATTCAGGGACTCTCTTTCTATATGTAATTGTGCGAAAAATATTGTACCTTATCGTTCAGGATGAACAGCACACCAAAAATAGACTTCCTCTATTACGACATTGCCGCAGAAAGGCCCACAGTATTGCTCCCGGTTAAGGGAAATACTGTGGGCCTTATGATAGAGCAGGAAGTGTGCAGCAGGATACTGCAAGCCGATTTCTCGGATGATATCGGTATATTACACACTTTCCTCCGTATAATATTGCGCCTGAGCGGTCCAAAGTGCGTAATACTGCCCATTCGGATCCGCCAGCAGCTGGGAATGCGTCCCGTATTGTACCAGCTTTCCCTCATGGAATACGGCAATTTCATCGCAGAAACGACAAGAGGAAAGCCGATGAGAAATATACACCGCTGTTTTTCTTCCAACCATATCGTTGAATCGGGTATAGATTTCATATTCTGCCATGGGATCTAAAGCGGCGGTGGGCTCATCCAAGATCATAAAGGGGGCATCTTTATAGAGCGCTCTTGCCAATGCGATTTTTTGTGCTTCTCCGCCGGACATGGTAACACCGCTCTGATCGAAGTCCTGATTCAGATAGGTATCCAATCCTTTGGGCAGTTGGGAAAGCCGCTGCCCAAAGCCAGCTTGCTTCAGGCACCGCTGGGCCTTGACACGATCATAGTTCCGACTGGATGCCACATTTTCCCCCAGCGTAAAGGAAAACAGCTGAAAATCCTGAAATACCACGGAAAACAGGGACATATATTCATCATAGTCATACTTTTGAATATTGATGCCGTTTAGGAGAATTTCTCCTTCTGTGGGGTCGTACAGACGGCAAAGCAGCTTAATCATAGTGGATTTTCCACTGCCGTTCATGCCCACTACCGCCAGCTTTGTTCCCAGCTTGAAGCGAAAGCTCAGATGCTTCAGGGCATCGGTTTCGCTGCCGGGATAGCGGAAGGACACGTCCCGGAAC
>CATVQN010000227.1 GCA_958346135.1 uncultured Eubacteriales bacterium
AAACCCTTGAGTACAAATTTCGGGGGAATCTCAGACAGTAGAATACATCCCAGGGTAAACGCCGCCAAAAGGGCACAGCCTGCGAAGTTGCTGATAGAAAAAATCAAAATAATATAGACCAAAATTAACAGGATTTTGGTTCTTGGGTCCAGTCTGTGCACGACCGTGTCGCCCGGAAAGTACTGGCCCAGTGTAATATCCTTTAGCATATCGGTTGCTCCTTTAAATTCATCAGCCGAGATATCTCCCGGTACGCCTCCTCTACCGTATAGATTCCCTCCCGCAGCGGAATCCCTTGTCGGCGCAGGCCGTCGGTAATCCGGGTAATCTGGGGAATGTCCAGTCCGATTTCGGTCAGCCTGCCTCCGTGGCGAAAGATTTCGGCAGTCTTGTCAAACATCTCTACGCAGCCGTGGTTCATCACCAGAATCCGATCCGCCAATTTTGCAATGTCCTCCATACTGTGGGAGACTAAAATCACCGTCATATCCATTCGCCGGTGCATATCCTGAATTTTATATAAAATCTCGTCACGGCCGGCCGGATCCAGACCGGCGGTAGGCTCGTCCAGAATCAGAATCTTCGGCTGCATAGCCAGCACGCCGGCAATGGCCGCTCGGCGCTTCTGACCGCCGGACAAGTCAAAGGGCGACTTCTCCAAAAGTGCGGGGGAAAGCCCCACCATATTGGCGGCAAACTCCACCCGCTCCTTGATTTCATCCGCATCCAGTCCCATGTTTTGGGGGCCGAAGGCAATATCCTTAAATACCGTCTCTTCAAAGAGCTGATACTCCGGATACTGCATCACCAGTCCCACCTGAAACCGAAGCTTTCTAAGATCCGTATCTTTATCACCCAAGACCTTTTTGTCAATGGTAATCCTGCCTGAAGTGGGCTTTAAAAGACCGTTGAGCATCTGAATAAGTGTGGACTTTCCGGAACCGGTATGTCCGATCAGACCGATAAATTCGCCGCCCCCTATCTCGAAAGAGACATCCTTTAACGCCGTCTTTTCAAAGGGACCGCCCTGCATATAAACATAGCTTACATTTTCCAGCTTTATCATGTGTTTCACCTATTTGCTTGATTGGTTATGGGAAAGCCGCCCGGCAATGGCCGCAATACAGGCGTCCGGCTCTAAAATCTCCGGGTTTAGTTCTGCACCGGCACGGTTTAAAAGCCAGACCAGCTCGGTGGCCTGGGGGGTATCCAGTCCCAAATCCTTCAGTTTTTGCACCTGGGGAAAAACCTGCTCCGGCCGCCCCTGCAGCCGAATCTCACCCCCGTCAATCACCACCACCCGATCCGCCTGCACGGCCTCGTTCATATAATGGGTAATCAGCACCACGGTCATTTTCTTTTCCCGATTCAGCTTCTTGATTGTGGCCAGGATTTCCTTTCTGCCGGAGGGGTCCAGCATGGCGGTAGGCTCGTCCAGCACCAGAATATCCGGCTCCATGGCCAGCACGCCGGCAATGGCAATCCGCTGTTTCTGACCGCCGGAAAGCATATGCGGTGCATGACTCTTAAAAGCGGTCATATTCACTGCCGCCAGGGCATCGTCCACCCGCCGCCGAATTTCCGCAGGGGGAACCCCCAGATTCTCCGGCGCAAAGGCGACATCGTCCTCTACAATATTGGCAACCATTTGGTTGTCCGGGTTCTGAAAAACCATGCCAACTCGCTGACGAATGTCATAGAGCAGCTCCTCTTTGGAGGTGTCCAGTCCCTCCACCAGCACCCGGCCGGAGCTGGGCGTCAAAATAGCATTTAAATGCTTTGCCAGGGTGGATTTTCCGGAGCCGTTATGACCAAGCACCGCCAAAAACTCGCCCTTTTGGATCTCCAAATTTACGCCCCGGAGTACCGGAAGCTCCTCGCCGGTTTCCTCATTGGTATAAGAAAACCGAAGCTCTTCTATCTGTATTACCGATTCCAAATCTGCAACCTCTTTTCTCATTCTGCCTGCCATCGGGAGCTATAACCGCAGGGAAGCACCAAACCTCCGCAGGTAATCGGGATTCCCACCTCGTCTACGGCAAAACGGCCGCCGAATCGTTTCTTTAACGTCAATGCATAAATATTCTCCATCACCCTGCCGGACAGGCCGGTGGTATAGGTATTGGTCAAAAAGAACAGCGGAGAATCCGACAGCACCTCCATACACAGTGTAATCAGACCGAACAGCTCCTGTTCGATTTTCCAGGTTTCGCCGCCGGGACCTCTGCCGTAGGAGGGAGGATCCATAATAATACCGTCATATCTGCGGCCTCTGCGAATCTCCCGCTCCACAAACTTTCGGACATCGTCCACAATATAGCGGATGGGATGCCCCCCAAGGCCGGAGAGTACCGCATTCTCCTTTGCCCAGCTTACCATTCCCTTTGCCGCATCCACATGACAGACCGCCGCCCCGGCTTTTGCCGCCGCAGCGGTGGCTCCGCCGGTATAGGCAAACAAATTCAGGACACTGATATCCTTTCGGCCGCTCTCCTTGATCAGCTTGGAAAACCAGTCCCAGTTGGCCGCCTGTTCCGGAAACAGTCCGGTATGCTTAAAGCCCATGGGCTTAATGCCGAACCTTAATACCCCGTAGCGGATGGTCCAGGACGCAGGAAGCTTCCGATAGATCTCCCAGCGGCCGCCGCCGGTTTTGCTCCGAAGATAACGGGCGTCCGCCTTTTTCCAGAGCGGGGAGCGCTCCTCCGGCTCCAGCGACCACACAATCTGCGGGTCCGGACGGATCAGCAGGTACTCTCCCCAGCGCTCCAGCTTTTGACCGTTGTCGCAGTCAATCAGTTCATAATCCTCCCAGCCGTCTGCAAGAAACAACCGCTTTCACCGTCCTTTTCTCCAACAAGTAATAGGAAAGATTCTGTCGGAATAAAATCTTACCCTATGTTCTATCCATGTCTGCTTCATTTCCTAAGAATATAAGATATATTATTAT
>CATVQN010000228.1 GCA_958346135.1 uncultured Eubacteriales bacterium
GCCCTGCTGTTTTAAATAAGTGCGAGTAAAAGAGATCGGCGCCCAGAGGGACTCCGGCCAAACCCATATGGTTAGGCCTGTTTCCCCTTCAATAACCGGAGCTGGAACCCCCCATTCAATATTTCCGGTAATTCGGAAGGGAACCAAAGTCTTTCCGGCACGGAACCGAATATTATGTTCTCCGAGAACCTTGCGCGCTTGATCTCTGGTTTCTAAGTCTGTAAACTCCAAAGAAAAAGATGTTTTATTCGCCGCTGTGTTCAAGGTGTGCCTTGGCAGCAGAGTGCGGATGGCGTCATATTCCTCCCGCAGTTCATTTTTAATATAAATCATAGGCGGAGTCATAAATTCCCGAATGGTATTGGCAACCAAGGGCCGCACGTCTTCATGACCGGAAATATCCTCCACATAGGCGTCCATCAGTGACTGAAACTTGGTCAAATCGATGTACCAGTTGGTCACGTCCCGCATTTCCGGCGTCTCTCCGGTCAGGGTGCTTTTGGGATCGATTAAATCCTCCGGCATATATTGGTGTCCCATGGAACACTCATCGGCATATCCCTTATCGGAACTGCAGTTCTCTACCGGGCACCGGCCTACAACCTGCCTTCCGTTGAGAAACTGTCCTGCCTTGGCATCGTAAAACTGCCTGGTTACCATCTTTTCCAGATAACCGTTTTGATACCAGATTTTCATCAATTCTTCGGTGACCTTTTCGTGCTCCGTCTTGGCATCGTCCAGGCCGGAGGCGGCAAAAAGGCTTAAGCTGATGTTGTATTTCTCTAAAGTTTCCTTTTGGCTTTCGTGATTTTGGCGGACAAAATCCTCAATCGTGCCGGTAAATTCTCCGCTTTCGCACAGGCTCCGGTAGCTTTCCGCAATAGGAGATCCGTAGCAGTCGGTGCCGGAGACAAAAATCACATTCTCCGCGCCGATACGATCTCTCAAAAACCGCGCAAAAACATCCGCCTGTACAAAGACGCCTCCTACATGGCCGAAGTGCAGCTGCTTGTTGCCGTAGGGCATACCGCCGGTAATGACAGCACGCTTCGGAAACTTCGGTCTCGGCATCTCCAATATATTCCCTCGTTCTTTTCGAAAATCCCCACAGTCGGGGCGTTGCTCTCTTCCCATAGTCGTATTCCTTTCTCAGGTCGGTCAGTTCATGGTCGCCTGTATTCTTCTGCGCATGGTGTCCTCGCCCAGTATGTGACAGATTTCCCACAAATCCGGGGAATTGGTTCGGCCTACCATGGCGACCCGAATCACGTTGCTGACATCGGTAATGCTGCCTTTGTACAGGTCGGGGTTCTTTTTATAATCCTTGGGCTTGATTGCATATTGCATATCTCCGGCAATATCCCGTATCTTTTGGAACCAAGCGGCGTTGTCGTCGTTATGGTCATAGGTGTTAAGATAGCGGGTCAGAATTTCCCGGCGGTCCTCTTCGCTGACGTTTTCGGGATACGGGCTTTCCTGAACAAAGGCCGAATCAAAATAGAAGGACAAAAACTGCCGTGCCTGTTTCCAGTTCGTCAAATCCTTACGGGGTCGTGCGACAGAGCGGCCAACATCGATTATTCGCTCGGAAAAGGCTCGGTCTTTGGTAAACAGTTCCGCAAATGCAGGGTCATATTCCAAAAGCCACGCTGCCATTTTCTCATAAATCTCTGATGCGGGAATCCGCAGCAAGGTTTCCTGGCTGACGCTGTCAAATTTCATCATGTCAAACAGTGCGCCGGAATTGCTCATCTTCTCCAAAGAAAAGGGGAAAGCATCAATAGGAGCCTCCGGGTTCTCAGTGCGCCATTGCTCAAAATTGGAATTTAAGATCGTCATCAGATATTCCCAAACCGCCTCGGGGACATAGCCTTCCCGGCGATAGTAGTCAAGACCCAGCTCCGGATCCTTGCGCTTGGAAAGCTTGCGCTTGGTTTCGCCGTCCATCTTCATTAAAACAGGGGTATGACAGTAGATGGGCCGCTGCCAGCCGAAGGTGTCGAATAGCTGTGCGTGCATCGGTGCCGTGGACAGCCATTCCTCGCCCCGTACCACATGTGTAGTGCGCATTAAATGGTCATCGATCACATGGGCAAAGTGATAGGTGGGGATGCCGTCGGATTTTAGCAGGACAAAATCCTGGTAATTCTCCTGTAACTTCAGAGTTCCCCGAATGCCGTCGAACAGCTCCAGAGTATGGGTAATGTCACCGTTTGAGCGAAACCGCAGCACATACTCTTCGCCGGCGGCGATTCGTCTTTCGATTTCCTCAAGAGGCAGATCCCGGCAGAGCGCCCATTGCCCGTAGTAGCCGAAATTTTCTTTTTGGGAAATTTGGGTTTCCCGCATTTGGGCGAGCCGCTCCTCGGTACAAAAGCAGGGATATGCCAGTCCGCGGCGTACCAGTTCCTTGGCAAAGCACTGGTAGATATCCTTGCGCTGACGCTGGCGATAGGGCCCGTAGCCACCAAGATCGCCGTCGGCAGACGCACCCTCGTCAAAAGAAATCCCGAAATATTTCATTGCGGAGAGCACCAGCTCTACTGCGCCGGGTACCTCGCGCTTGGCGTCCGTATCCTCTACCCGAAGATAAAAGATGCCGTCGCTTTGATGTGCCAAACGTTCGCCGATCATAGCGTTATATAGATTGCCCAGGTGTACGAACCCTGTGGGACTGGGTCCGATACGAGTGACCTTGGCGCCTTCGGAAAGCTCCCGGGGAGGATAGAGTTTTTCATAGTCCTCCGGCGTTTTTGTAATATTGGGAAACAGCAGTTGAGCCAGTTTGTTGGTGTCCATGTAACAATACCTCTCTCGATCAAATTTACACATTGGTTTCTAAAAACTTATTCTACCCTTTTTTACGGAAAAAGTCAAGGTATACGGTTGATTTTGCGTTTTTTGGAGATAAAATCAAAAAATAAATTTTTTCTTAA
>CATVQN010000229.1 GCA_958346135.1 uncultured Eubacteriales bacterium
CCATGAGATCTGCCATGGTAGCGTCCGGGTCATCCAGAATGCAAATGCATGCGCCGATCACTTCCCGCAGATTATGAGGCGGGATATTGGTGGTCATACCAACGGCAATACCCGAGGAACCATTGACCAGCAGGTTGGGGTAACGGGATGGAAGTACACGGGGTTCCTTCCGGCTCTCGTCGAAGTTGGGGTCCCAGTCTACCGTATCCTTATCGATATCCCGGAGCATTTCATTGGAAATTTTGCTGAGCCGTGCTTCGGTATAACGGTAAGCTGCCGGGGGATCGCCGTCCACGGAACCGAAGTTACCGTGACCATCCACCAGCATATATCGCATGGAGAAATCCTGCGCCAGACGCACCATGGCATCATAGACCGATGCATCGCCGTGGGGATGATACTTACCCAGTACATCGCCGACGCAGGTGGCGGATTTCTTAAACGGCTTATCTGAGGTCAAGCCCTCTTCATACATGGCATAGAGAATACGGCGGTGTACCGGCTTTAGACCATCCCGAACATCCGGCAGGGCACGGCCTACGATGACGCTCATGGCGTACTCAATATAGGACTTTTGCATCTCATCCACCAGATTGGATTCTGTAATTGCCTGATTTGGAAACATAATATCCTCTGGCTTATAATTACGGTTATGTGCCAATTTGCGTCACCTCCTTAAATGTCAATGTTGACCGCATATCTGGCGTTCCGCTCGATCCACTGTTTTCTGGGTTCCACCTGTTCGCCCATGAGGACGGTAAATACCCGATCTGCCTCCACGGCATCATCCAGTGTGATACGGCGCAGGGTACGTTTTTCCGGATCCATGGTAGTCTCCCAAAGCTCGTGGGCATCCATCTCACCAAGGCCCTTGAATCGGCTGATATTGATTTTCGTATTGGGATTGTCACCCCGGAGCTCGGCGCTGATCTGGTCACGCTGCTCGTCGGAGTAAGCAACCCGCTGGGTCTTTCCTCGGGTCAGCTTATAGAGCGGCGGCACTGCGGAATAGACGTAGCCCTTTTCGATGAGAGGCCGCATATACCGGAAGAAGAAGGTCAGCAGCAGCGTCCGAATGTGTGCGCCGTCTACATCGGCATCGGCCATGATAATGATCTTATGATAGCGGAGCTTATCGATATTGAATTCTGAGCCGATTCCGGCACCCAGTGCCATGATAACCGGGGACAGCTTATCGTTGCCGTAGATTTTATCGGCTCTGGCCTTCTCCACGTTGAGCATTTTACCCCACATTGCCAGAATGGCTTGGAACCGGGAATCTCTGCCCTGAATGGCAGAGCCTGCTGCGGAGTCGCCCTCCACGATATAAATTTCGCAAAGGGAAGGATCCCGTTCATTGCAGTCCTGAAGCTTATCCGGCAGCGAGCCGGACTCCAGAACGCTCTTTCTTCTGGTGGCCTCTCTTGCTTTTCTGGCTGCTTCTCTGGCTCTGGAAGCCATAAGCGATTTTTCAATGATGGCCTTTCCGGCAGCAGGATGCTCCTCCAGATATGTCATCATACCTTCCCGAACTACGCTGTCCACCAGAGAACGGATATCGGAATTGCCCAGCTTGGTCTTGGTCTGTCCCTCAAACTGCGCATCGGACAGCTTGACCGAAATCACTGCGGTGATACCCTCCCGGCTGTCCTCGCCGGAGATGGTTTCATCATCCTTCAGCAGCTTTTTTGCCTTACCATAGGTGTTCAGTGCCCAAGTCAGTGCAGTCTTAAAGCCGGTTTCATGGGTACCGCCTTCTGTGGTGTGAATGTCATTTGCAAAGGACAGCAAAATCTCAGAATAACTGTCATTGTATTGCAGTGCAATCTCCGCCTGAGAATTTTCCCGCTTTCCGGAGAAATAAATGACCTCCTCATGCACCGGGGTCTTAGTCTGATTGATATGCTCTACAAAGGAACGGATACCACCCTCGTAGCACATATCATCTACTCTTTGCTCCTGTCCCTCCGGCTGAACTCTGGCATCACGAAGCTCAATGCGAACGCCCGCGTTCAGGAACGCCTGCTCCCGAAGACGCTTTTCCAGTGTATCATAATCGTATACCAGCGTCTCAAAGATCTGGCCATCTGGCTTAAATATGATTTCAGAGCCATGCTCTTCCGTTTTTCCGATAATGGTCATGGGCTGGGTCACATGTCCCCGGGAGAACTTCATCTCATAGATATTGCCATCCCGGCAAACCCGAACCTCCAGCCATTCGGACAGTGCATTCACAACCGAGGCGCCAACGCCGTGCAGACCGCCGGATACCTTGTATCCGCCGCCGCCGAATTTGCCGCCTGCATGGAGCACCGTAAATACAACTTCCAATGCCGGTTTGCCGGTCTGGGGCTGAATTCCGGTAGGAATACCACGGCCATTATCCTTGACTGCAATGATGTCTCCTTCCCGGATCTCTACCTGAATATGATTGCAGTAACCTGCCAATGCCTCATCAATGGCATTGTCAACGATCTCATACACAAGGTGATGCAGTCCGGCAGCGGACTGAGAACCAATATACATGCCGGGGCGTTTTCGGACTGCTTCCAGTCCCTCCAACACCTGAATTTGATCGGCGCCGTATGTCTGTTTCACTTCTTCTGACATACATTGACCTCCTTTTCAGCTTTGGGTCAATAGACCCTTTCAGACGCAATATCTAAAACAATGATTCTTGTTGTTTCCCGTTTTCTGTACGTTTTTCCAGTGTGGCAGCGGACAGCTGTGTGAAATAGACTTTTTCCATGCCGTATTCTTCGGTGACAAGAAAGGTCTTTGGAATATCCTCTGTTACATTCAGCAGCACGCCGTTTTTTTCGGCGTTTTGCAGATATTCCATCGTCTTTTTAGACATGGAACAACCATCTAAATCAAAGATGCCAATAATGGACCCATCCCGCACTGCCATATCACCGCCAATGGATATA
>CATVQN010000230.1 GCA_958346135.1 uncultured Eubacteriales bacterium
GGATTTTCAGGCGTTGTCGGAAGCGGAGGTAAATCGGGCAGAAAGCTTAGAAAAAAACTTAGAAACTCTTGACCAATCCGAAAGAATAGAGTATGATAAGAAGAAGGCGGAGGATGAGATGTTCCGTCAAAAAGCCGAAGAACAAAAGAGCGGGTTGTTTGTGGTTTTCGGGATTGCTTTTTTGCTATTGGCACTGGCCTTTGCCGTGTGGCGTCCGGGCATTTGGAGCGTTTGGACGGCGGTATTTTGCGGTGCAGCCGGATTTGGAACGGCTGTATTTGGAATATTGCGGATGCAAAAAGCGAAAAATAGAACTGAAAATGTGCAGAAGCAGTATCAGCAGCTTTCAAAATCAGAAGAGGAACACAGACGGCAGGTTGAGCAGGTGCGTGCTGAATTGACAGCAATTTTGGAAAAGTATTCTTGCCGGAATGCAAAAGAGCTTCAAGATGGGTATCTCCGGTGCAGACAGGCGCACATGGAGGCGGAAAGCTATCGGAAAACCTATGCATCTATGCTGGAAAACGAGAATGCTGAAGCGCTTGGAGCCCAGCAGCAGGAGATTTGCGCTATATTGGAACAGGGTGCGGATTTGCTTCGTCAGGACATTGAAGAAGAGATCCAAGAGATTCAGAATATACGAATGGATGCGGTTGCCAAGATGAAGGAAGCAGAGGGGAAGCTGAGCTATGTGTTTCGGGATAACCGCAGTCCGGCAGATGTCGAAACGGAAATTATGCAAATCGATCAGGATATTGCGGAGCAGGAAAAAAAGCTGAAAGCCATAGAAGTGGCTGCATCAACCTTTGCTGCGGTATATCAGAGAAGGAAATCGGATTTTACCCCGCTGGTAAATGAAAAGGTAGACCAATATATGTGTAATTTAACCTGTGGGAAATACCAAGATGTTCGGGTTTCGGAAGAATATCAGATGCAAATTGCCCCGGAGGGAAATCAGCTTTATGCGGCGGAGTATCTGAGCCGGGGAACCTATGAGCAGATTTATTTTGCATTGCGGCTTGCCTTGGGTGCTTTGATAGGAAACGGCACCGAACCGTTATTTTTGGATGATTTTCTTATGTCCTATGATGACGAGAGAGCGGAGTCGGCTTTAAAACTGCTTTATTCCTTGGGAAAGAAGAGGCAAATATTATTTTTCACATGCCATCTGCGGGATGTGGAGCATGCTGAGAAATTAGGAATTAAAATCAGTCATTTAGAGGAGGAGAGAGAAAATGTCTGCTGAGATAAAAAATGAACACGGAGTGATTCGAATCTCCAATACGGTGATTGCAAAGCTGGCCGGTTATGCGGCAACACAGTGCTATGGCGTTGTGGGTATGGCCACCAGAAGCAGCAAGGACGGGATTGCACGTCTTTTGAAAAAAGAGAGCATGGATCGCGGGATCAAGGTTAAAATTACCGGAAACACGGTTGATATTTCCCTGTTTGTCATTATGGAGTACGGTGTAAATATCAGTACGGTAGGTGACATTATTAAAAGCAATGTGAAATATCAGGTGGAGGATATGACAGGTCTTGAAGTAGGCTCCGTGACGGTGAATGTGGAAAGTATTCGCATCCATTAAAGACGGAGTTGCTTGCAAGAAGGAGGAAGAATTGTGGAAGTACTACAGAGTGAAGTGATACGTCAGATGATTGCGTCTGCGTCGAATCATCTGCAAAATAATAAAAAACACATCAATGATTTAAATATTTTCCCGGTACCGGACGGCGATACGGGCACCAATATGGGAATGACCTTTGGTGCTGCGGCAGCGGAGACACTGGAGGCTCCGAAAGAAACGGGCGCCGGTGCGCTTTTAGACATTCTTGCCAAATCCTCACTGCGCAATGCCAGAGGAAATTCCGGCGTGATTCTGTCGCAGATTCTCCGAGGTATGGCAACGGCGGTACATGGTCATGATACCTTGGGAATACAGGAAATCAAGGCTGCGGCGCAAATGAGCCGGGATACTGCCTATCGGGCTGTTATGAAACCGACGGAAGGCACCATTTTGACCGTAGTGCGGGAGATTGCTGAATTTGCGGAAAAATCGGCCGGAAAATATCAAGATACTCTGGAATTTATGAAAGCGATGACGGAGGCGGCCGCAGAAAGCCTGAAAAGAACGCCGGAAATCCTTCCTGTTTTAAAAGAGGCAGGGGTGGTGGATGCCGGTGGAATGGGTATTGTTACTCTGTTGGAGGGTGCGGTTTTTGCATTGCTCGGAAAACCGGTCGCTCTTACGGAGAATGCGGAGCCGGTTTCGATGCCCCAAAAGGCGGTTTCAACGTCTGCAGAAGAAATTAAATTTCAGTATTGCACGGAATTTTTAATTCATAAAAACCCTGAGCGGCAGGCCACGCAATTTAAGGCGGCTATTCGCTCAAAAGGGGATTGTATGCTGGTGATTGAGGAGGAAGAAATTGTCAAGGTTCACATCCATACCAATCACCCCGGTTTTGTGATTGAACAGGCGCTTAAATTAGGAGAACTGACCAATTTAAAAATTGACAATATGAAATACCAGCATGAGGAAAAAGTCCGTACCGAAGAGATGGCGGTGGAGCAGAGAAAGAAGTACGGGATTGTTGCGGTTTCTGCCGGAAAAGGACTTTGTGAGGCCTTTGAGAGTATAGGCGTGGATATGGTGGTGGAAGGCGGACAGACCATGAATCCCAGTACCCAGGATTTATTAAATGCGGTACAGGAAATCCCTGCAGATATCATATATCTTCTGCCGAATAATAAGAATATTATTCTCACTGCTCAGCAGGTAGGAGATTTGACGGATCAGGAGATCAGGGTCATTCCAACTCAAAATATTCCCCAGGGAATTTCTGCTGTTTTGGCCTTTGACGAGGATGCGGACGCACAGGAAAATGATGATGCCATGTGGGAAGCCTCTGAGGCGGT
>CATVQN010000231.1 GCA_958346135.1 uncultured Eubacteriales bacterium
AATCTTTCGGGTTCCAATGCGCCCATGGCCATGATGACTCTGTTTGTACAATTTCTGATTCCGCTGATCTCCATGATGGCGGTTTGTGATCTGTTTGCCACCGAGTTTCAGGATTTGACTATAAAAGCAACCCTGTTGCGTCCCATTAACCGGTTTAAAATCTATTCCGCAAAGATCACCGCCGTAGGGCTCCTGGCGCTGCTCTACCTGATTATCCTCTGTCTTACGGCAACGCTGATGGACTGGCTCCTTTTAGGTCAGATAAAAAATGTATGCTATACCTTTGGCGCCTATATTCTGGACGTCATTCCCATATTGGTTATCATTCTGATGTCCACTTTTTTAAATCAACTCGGAAAAAGCTCGACAATGGCAATGTTTTTGTGTATAATAGTCTATATTCTATTGTATCTTGCCGGTATTTTTATGCCTGATCTGAGCGGCCTATTGTTTACCGGCTACATGAAGTGGCACACCCTCTGGCTGGGACACACCCTGCCCTTTCGCGCAATTGCCGCAAAGGTTGCACTTCTCGTCGGCTATGGCCTTATCTTCTTCAGCGGCGGATACTATTTGTTTTTAAAACGTGAAATTTAAGGAAAACCCGGGAAAAGAGTGATTGTATGTCCATCAAACGTAAGTTTGCTATCTGTCTTGTCGTGATGCTGATTATTCCCGTAGCGCTGATTCTTTTGCTGTCACTCTGTCTGCTTGCTGCCTTTGCGCTGCTCCATCCCAGCATTGAATTTTCTTTGGCAAACGGGCTGGAAATTTCTGACCCCATTGTGATGAAGTTCATCATTATCTGGTCTATCATGGCTATTTTGGTGATAGTCTCTACCGGAATTGCAATTGCAGCCTACCTTTCCAAAAGTATTCTACGGCCGATACAGGAGATTACCCTTGCCATGGAACATATGACAAACGGCGATCTCACCTATGAATTTGCCGGTTCGGAGGATGCTGAGCTGCGGGAGCTTTGCAGTTCCTTTGAGGCACTCCGGCTACGGCTTCAGCAAAACGTGGCAGAAAACCTGTGCCATGAACAGGAACAGCGAATGCTGATCGCCAACATCTCCCATGATATTAAAACTCCCGTCACGTCCATTCGGGGATATGTGGAGGGAATTATGGAAGGAATCGCCGATACTCCGGAAAAGCTGGATCGTTACTTAAAGACAATTCATCAAAAGGCCTCGGCGATCGAAACCATGGCAGACAATCTTTCACTGTACTCTAAGCTGGAGATGAAGAAACTTCCTTACCATATGAAAAACCAAGACATTTTTGCGTTTCTCCGTGAAACAATTCGGGAATTTGAACTGGATTTACAGGATAATAACATGACACTTTCCTATGATATTCCAAAAACCCCCTGTCTGGTTCGGTTTGATGCAGAAAAGCTTCGCCGTGTATGCAGCAATGTCATTATTAACGCCATGAAGTACAAAAGCGGAAAATCCGACGCCCTGCATGTGTCCGGACAGGAAACACAGCACGGGGTTTTGATTTCCTTCTCTGACAATGGAATTGGCATTGCTCCGGAGGAGCAGGAAAAAGTTTTTGAGGGCTTTTATCGTAGCGATCCATCCCGAAACAACAAAATTGAGGGAAACGGTCTTGGGCTTGCCATCTGCAGACAAATTATGACCGCTCATAACGGAAAAATATGGATTCGCAGCGAACCAAATGCCGGGACCGATGTCATTCTTCTTCTGCCCCCGGCAAAGGCACAGGATAAAATTTAAATGGAGGATACCATCATGAGGATTCTGATTATTGAGGATGACAAAAGCATTGCCGAGCTGGAACGAGATTATCTCCAGGTGAACGGCTTTGAGTGTGATATTGCATCGGATGGGGAAACCGGGCTGCAAATGGCGCTGGCCGATGACTATTCCCTGGTAATTGTGGATATTATGCTTCCGAAACGGGACGGTTTTTCGATTTGCAGTAAGCTGCGTCAGGAAAAAGATATTCCGATCATCTTTCTCTCCGCCAAAAATGAGGATATTGATAAGGTACGCGGACTTGGGCTCGGTGCGGATGATTATATGACAAAGCCTTTTTCACCCTCAGAACTGGTTGCACGGGTTAAAAGCCACATTGCCCGCTATGAAAAATTGGTGAACAAGACCGCTGAAAAGAAATCCAACATCATCAATATCCGAGATCTGAAGATTGATAAAGACGCCCACCGTGTTTACGTTTGCGGTGAGGAGGTTGCCATGCCTGTCCGGGAGTTTGAACTTCTTCTCTTTCTGGCAGAAAACCCTAATATTGTATTCAGCAAAGAACGGCTTTTTGACCGCTTATGGGGCATGGACGCCATGGGTGATGTATCAACGGTCACCGTACATATTCAAAGGATCCGGGACAAGATTGAAAAAAAAGCTGACGGTCAAAAATATATCGAAACCGTATGGGGTGCCGGTTATCGCTTTCGGGTATGAGCTAATAAATGTTTCTCTCTTTCCTGTGCCCGGAAGCAAACCATTTTGGGGTAAGTTTTTAATAAATTTTCTAAAAACGCCTTGACAAACTTAGACAAGTATGCTATACTTGTTAAGTCGCACCTGAGCGGCACATCGTGCGCTTGGAGAGGTGTCCGAGTGGTTTAAGGAGCTAGTCTTGAAAACTAGTGATGCGAAAGCACCCAGAGTTCGAATCTCTGCCTCTCCGCCACTTCGTTTTTTACAATTTCATATTTTCAATTCGGAGAAGTACTCAAGTTGGCCGAAGAGGCGCCCCTGCTAAGGGTGTAGGTCGTGAAAGCGGCGCGAGGGTTCAAATCCCTCCTTCTCCGCCATGCATTAGACCCTCGTAAATACTACTATTTTCAGTATTTACGAGGGTTTTTATCATTACATTAGCATTTTCATTTTATCTCATTTTATATAACTTTTCAT
>CATVQN010000232.1 GCA_958346135.1 uncultured Eubacteriales bacterium
ACAGTTGATTGCAGACGCCCGAAAGGGTGATGTTGCTGCGTTTGAAGCATTGATTGGAGAGCACCAAAAACGAATTTTCTCCATTGCCTTTCGAGTGGCAGGAAATCCGGAGGACGCGGCAGATATGGCGCAGGAGGTTCTGATAAAAATTTTCAGAAATTTGGGAAAATTTCAGGGAAATTCCAAGTTCTCCACCTGGGTTTATCGGGTGGCTACCAATACCTGCCTGGACGAATTAAAAAAGCTGCGGCGGCATACGGCCTATTCTCTGGATCAGGAGCTTGAGACCGAAGAGGGAAGCGTGGCGGCCGAGCTTGCGGACGAGGCACCGACGCCGGAGGAATCGGCAGAGCGCCGCGATTTGCAGCGGGTGGTCAGCGAGGCGATCGGTATGCTTTCGGAGGATCATAAAAAGGCAATTTTACTTCGGGATATGCAAGGGTTTTCCTATGAGGAAATTGCTAATATCCTGCAATGCTCTGTGGGTACGGTAAAATCCCGTATCAACCGTGCCAGAGCCCAGTTGAAAAAAATACTAATCAAAAACGGGGAACTATTTGAAGATGATTTCGTCTAAGTAAGATAGATACATTGAGCAGACGGAAAAACGGAAAGGAGGAGACTTCGATGCCAAAGCATAACATTGCTGCCGGAAAAGCACAAGATATGGATGCGGAATGTGCGTTTTGCTGTGAAAAAATGCCGGAATATATCGACGGTACTGTTGATGCGAAAACCCATACCCGAATCGAAGAACATTTGATTCGCTGCTCCTCCTGCCGGGAAGAATATCACTATCTTAGTGCCATGCGTAAGCTTTTGCCGCCGGTGCCGGAGCTTCCGGAGAATTTTCAGCAGTCTTTGCATCAAAAGCTGGTTGCAGCCTCGGAGGAGCTGCGCCAGCCTCAGGAGTCAAAACGGATTCGCATTCCATATTCGGGAAAGAAGTTGTGGAAGATTTTAGTGCCGGCTGCGGCTTGTATTGCACTTTCCTTGGGCGTATTTACTACCGGACTGTATCAGCGATGGATGGATTCCGATGAAATATGGAATACGCCGGAATCCGCACCCTCGAAGACGGCCGTGCCGGTGCAGAACGGGACGCCGGAGACCGAGACGGAACAGGAAAACCCGCGGGAGAATGCGGAAACTGTACCCGAAACGATAGATCCAACTCAAAAACCTGAGACGGAGACTGTCGGAAAAAAAGCTGCTTCTGCACCGGAAACGAGAACGGACAGTTTGAGTCCGGCAGAGTCGAGTAAAGCGCCAATGAAAACAGAATCTCCCAGACCGGCAGAAACAAAGATATCGGCTGATACCAAAGCGGCAGAGAGTAAAACGGATGAAAAAGTGCAGCAGACGGAAAAGGAAGAGGCGGTGCCGAGAGCCTCCGAACAGGGAGAAAAAGCGGCGGCTCCGGCAACACCGTCGGCAGAGAAGAATCCGGAAACAGACCCGGAGTCTGTATTAGAGTCTGCGCCGGAGGAGGCTAAGGCCTATGCCGTGACAGAGGAACGGGCTGCCGCTGTAAGAAGCAGCGGCGCAGGCGGTGCGGACAATGCCGCTATGGATGGCAGCGTTGCGGCAGATAACGGCGGGGTGGCTGCGGGCGATATTTATCGGCTGCGGGTATCAGATGTGGGCAGCTTTTTGGAGGACTGCCGGGAAAATACCGGATTGCAGTGGCAGTCAAGACAGAGCGGGAGCCCGGAACATTTGATTCCGGACTGCAGTGATGACGCTGTCGCACTCAGGTTATCCGCTACGGAATGGAGCCGGATGCGGGTTTATGCAGAGCAGTCCGGAACAGTTCTCGATTTATATGAAAATCATCAAAACCAAAGCGAAATCCTGGTGGTTATCACCAGATAAGAGGGATGAAAATGGAAAAACTTTTGATCATTGACGGAAATAGTATTTTAAACCGTGCCTATTACGGAATCCGGCCGCTGACAGCGCCGGACGGAACACCCACCAATGCGGTCTACGGATTTTTAAATATTCTGTTTAAATACATGGAGGAGGAAAAGCCGGATTATCTCTGTGTTGCCTTTGATGTTAAGGCAAAGACCTTTCGGCATAAGATGTACGATTTGTATAAAGCGCAGCGCAAGCCGGCACCGGAGGATTTTCTGGTTCAGCTTCCGGTGATCAAAGAGGTTTTGGCGGCGATGAACTGTGCTTGTATTGAGATGGAGGGCTATGAGGCGGACGATTTAATCGGCACCGTCTCTTTGTTTTGCGATGAATCAAAAGTGGCCTGCCGGATTCTTACCGGGGACAAGGACGATTTGCAGCTTGCGTCCGATAATACGGTCATCAAGCTGGTTGTTACCCGAATGGGAAAGACGGACACCACCGATTACGGCGCAGAGGAGGTCAAAGAAAAATACGGCGTTACCCCTCTGGAGTTTATTGACGTAAAGGGACTGATGGGCGATCCCTCCGACAATATACCGGGAGTGAAAGGGGTCGGGGAAAAAACGGCCTTTTCTCTGATTCAAAAATATCAGAGCATAGAGAATATTTATGAACATTTGGACGAGCTGGAAATCACCGATTTGGTACGGAAAAAGTTGGCTGCAGACAAGGACAGTGCGGTTTTGAGCAAAACCCTTGCCACCATTGACCGAAAGGTTCCTATGCCGCTGAATTTAGAGGCGTTTCGGATACGGGAATACAACCAAAAGGAACTGGGAGCGCTGTTTACCCGGTTGAATTTTCAATCCTTTCTGCAGCGGCTGGAGCTTCCGTCCGGTGGCGCCGTTTCCGAGACGGAGACCGTGCGTGGTGAATTGGTGAAGATTTCAGAGGAGGAGCTTGGCAGCCATTTGCCGTCGGACGGAAGAATTTCCTATCTATTGGATGCGGCAGAGGAGGCGCTT
>CATVQN010000233.1 GCA_958346135.1 uncultured Eubacteriales bacterium
GTTTCTGCGCTGTTTTTGGTATGCCCTGCGGGGTATCGGTTTTTGTATCAAGGAGGAACGGAATTTTCGGATCCATGTTACTGCTGTAGTGACGGTGCTGATTTTTTCTTGGCTTTACGGCCTGCCGAAAACCCAGTACCCGTCCTTAATTTTGATCCTGATCCTGGTTCCGGCGTTGGAGGCGGTGAACTCCGCCGTGGAACGGGCGGTGGATCTGGCATCACCGAACCGAAGTATGCTTGCACGGGCGGCCAAGGATGCAGCCTCCGGTGCGGTGCTCTTGGCGGCGGCCGGATCGGTAGCCATGGCCTATTTCTTTTTTTCGGATCCGGACAGGCTGATGGCCGTTTGGGGCAAGCTCAAAACGGCGTCGATGCTTTTGGCACTGGCGATCTATGCCTTGGCTGGAGCTTTGTTTGTCTGTCTGCCCGGCAGAAAAAGCAAAAGTAAATAAGCGGCGCTTTGAAATAGGGGGCGCTTTCGTACAGAAGAGGAGAAATGTTATGAAATCTGGATTTGTTGCCATTACCGGACGTCCCAATGCGGGGAAGTCCACCCTTTTAAACTATATTGTTGGCGAGAAGGTCGCCATTGTGTCAAACAAACCCCAAACCACCCGCACCAAAATTTTGGGCGTGCATACGGAACCGGATTTGCAGGTGATTTTGATCGATACTCCCGGCATCCATAAGCCTCATAATAAGCTGGGGAAACGGATGGAAAAGTACATCTATACCGCCACACAGGATATTGATGCCTTAATTTATGTGGTAGACTGTAATATCAAAGAACAGGAGCTGGAACTGGAAAAGGTGGCGCTTGCCGGCTTAAAAACCTCAGAAGTTCCGTTAATTTTGGCGGTCAATAAGATAGATACCGTAGAGCGTTTGCAGCTGCTTCCTATTCTGAATCGGCTGCAGGACTTGTATTCGTTTTTTGCCATTGTTCCGATTTCGGCACAGAAGGGTGAAAATGTTCCGGCGCTGTTTGAGAAGATTAAGGATTGTCTCAGTGAGGGACCGAAATTCTTCCCGGATGATGTGATTACCGACCAGCCGGAACGTCAGATTGTGTCAGAGTTCATTCGTGAAAAGACCCTGCGACTGCTGAATAAGGAGGTCCCTCACGGAATCGCTGTGGAGATTGAACGAATGAAAAAACGGGAGACCGGAACCTATGAGATTTTGGCTGCAATCTACTGTGAAAAACAGAGTCATAAGGGAATTATTATCGGCAAAGGCGGCGAAAAGCTCAAGCAGATCGGCAAGCTGGCAAGAGCAGATATTGAACGCTTTTTGGATGCGAAGGTCTATCTGGAGCTTTGGGTTCGGGTGAAGGAGGACTGGAGAAACCGTGAAAATTTCATAACGGATATTGGTTTTGAATAAACCTTTTTGAGAACCGGATAAGCCAGCGGACATGAGAAAAAACGCTTGTTTTTCTAATTGGAAAACATTGTTCGCTTGGGCACCGTATAAAGGCTTTCCCGTATCATATACTAAAGATGCAGTATCATGCTGCGGCCGATACCGCCCTTTTTTGACAGCGTAAACCGCTGTCTTTCCATCGGGACGGTTCATTCTGGAATGGCAGAAAATACAGCAGACATTGGTATAGATAGGGAGGAATTTTTATGCGTCCGACCCCGGAGGATTCCTGGAGGGAATTTGAATTAACCGGCAGTATACAGGCTTATTTACAGTATCGGGATACAGAGGAGACGGAGGCAAAATCCGAACCGGAATCGGATTCCTCTGATCCTAGTTTACTGATACCGCACACAGTGCAGGGCAGATTTTTCTGATACAGCAATGTGGGACAAGATTTTCGGCAAACGAAAAAGGAGGGAGCGTATGGGCATCG
Source organism: uncultured Eubacteriales bacterium (assembly GCA_958346135.1). Taxonomy (GTDB): domain Bacteria; phylum Bacillota; class Clostridia; order Monoglobales; family Monoglobaceae; genus Ructibacterium. The sequence continues at coordinate 1,864 of CATVQN010000233.1, forward strand.
TTGAGGCAACGGGAATTGTGACACGGGAGATTAAATACGGTGACAGTTCTCGGATTCTCACGGTTATTACCAAGGAGTTGGGGAAAATATCTGTTTTGGCCGGCGGTGTCCGCTCCAATAAATCCGGACTTCTGGCGGCGACACAGCTTTTTTCCTATGTACAGTTTACCCTGTTTCAGGGACGAGGAAGGGGTCTTTATAAAATCAATGCCGGTGAGATGGTGAACTCCTTTGCAGGACTGCGGGAATCCTTGGATAAGACTGCATATGCCTCGTATTTTTGTGAGATTGCCAATGACGTGGTACAGGAGAACAATCCGGATCCGCAGCAGCTGGTGCTATTGCTGAACTCTTTGTATATGCTGACAGAGGGGCACTGTCCCATGGAACAGGTGAAGGCAGTTTATGAATTCAGAACTCTGTCGGTTCAGGGCGTTTTGCCGGAGCTTGACCGCTGCGGCATTTGCGGCTCCGAGAAACCTTCTGTGCTGGATCTGCAAAACGGTTGTGCGTATTGCGGTGGCTGTGCCACAAAAGCAAAAGGCGGTAACGCAATAGGAAGCGGGCTGATGCAAGCCATCTCTTACATAGCCGCAGCAGATCCCAAAAAAATATTTTCCTTTCGGCTGCCGGAAAAATCCCTTCAATACCTGAGCGAGCTGGGAGAATACTGTATACAGCTGCACTTGGAAAAGCGCTTTAAAACCTTGGACTATTTAAAGAGCGTGCGGGCGTTGGAGGCTAAATAAATGGAAATGCAGGATAAAATCCGTAATTTTTTGATAGAACATGGCGCCGGACAGGTGGGGTTTTGCCGTTTAGAACAGGGGGAGACCTTTGGCCTCGGCTATGCAGTTTCCTATACGATCCCTTTATCGGATGCAATTATAGACGGAATTTGCGGCGCACCTACGCATACATATTTTCACCACTATCGGACAGTGAATGCTCTGATTGATCAGTTATCCCTGCGCTGCGGCAGGATGCTGGCAAAGGCGGGCTATCGTTATGTTC
>CATVQN010000234.1 GCA_958346135.1 uncultured Eubacteriales bacterium
TACATACACTTTTCTCTGAAGTCTTCAATAAAAAGCCGCCCTCCGGGAGAATAAGTCAGGCGGCGGTATGAGTGCAAGCCGGAGAGAGAAAAATGAACCTCAATCCTCGGCGTGCGTATAGAAATGTTAAAAATCAAAGTAAAGCGAATCAAGACAATTTTTGTGCTTGAAAAAAGCGCTCAGTTTCGCAAGCTGTGCAGCGGTGCCGGAATCCGGCCGCCCCGAGCAATAAATTCTTCGCTGGAATAGGGATGTACCGGCATAACCGGAGCCTCACCCAGCAGTCCGCCAAAGGAAACCGTATCGCCGACAGTTTTTCCAATGGCAGGAATAATGCGGACGGCGGTGGTTTTTTGATTGATAACGCCAATTGCCATTTCGTCCGCAATGATTGCGGAAATCGTAGAAGCAGAGGTGTCCCCCGGCACGGCAATCATATCCAGACCAACCGAGCAGACACAGGTCATTGCCTCCAGCTTATCCAAATGCAGCGATCCGCATTGTGCGGCGGCAATCATGCCCGCATCTTCGCTGACCGGAATAAAAGCGCCGCTGAGACCGCCAACAGAGCTGGAAGCCATGACGCCGCCCTTTTTCACCGCATCATTTAACAGTGCCAAAGCCGCTGTGGTACCGTGGGTACCACATTTTTCTAGCCCCATTTCTTCCAAGATATAGGCGACACTGTCACCTACCTCCGGGGTAGGCGCCAGGGAAAGATCCACAATACCAAAGGGAACATTGAGTGCCTTAGAAGCCTCCTGGGCTACCAGCTGCCCCATACGGGTGATCTTAAACGCCGTTTTTTTAATGGTTTCAGCCAATACGCCGAAATCCTGACCTTTGATTTGTTCCAGTGCGCATTTTACAACACCGGGGCCGCTGACGCCCACATTGATGACGCAGTCGCCCTCGCCCACGCCGTGAAAAGCACCCGCCATAAAAGGATTATCCTCAACCGGATTGGCAAACACCACAAATTTGGCGCAGCCCATTGCATCGTTTTTTGCAGAGAGCTTGGCGGTTTCCATGATAATTTCGCCCATCTGACGAACGGCATCCATGTTGATGCCGGCCTTGGTGGTAGCAACCCCTACCGAGGAACAGACATAGTCCGTAGTGCAAAGCGCCTCGGGGATAGAGCGAATCAGGTATTCGTCGCCTTTAGAAGAACCCTTGTATACCAAAGCGGAGTAACCGCCGATAAAGTTTACACCGGTTTCCTTCGCCGCTCTGTCCAGAGTCTTGGCAAAAGGAAGATAGTCGGTCGTATTGCTGGCGCCTGCAACCAGGGCAATTGGTGTGACGGAAATCCGCTTATTGATAATCGGAATGCCATAGCGGCGGCTGATTTCCTCACCGGTTTTTACCAGATTTTTGGCATATCGGGTGATTTTTTCATAAATTTTGTCACAGGCCGCTTTCGGATCGCTGTCGGCGCAGTCCAGAAGGGAAATGCCCATGGTAATGGTGCGGATGTCCAGATGTTCATCTCGAATCATCTTGATGGTTTCCACAATTTCGTTGGTATTGATATTTAACATAGTCTATAAAGTCCTTTCCGCATTGATACTTTTGGCGGGGCTTAGATACGGTGCATGGAGTTGAAAATATCCTCATGCTGAATCCGAATCTCTACCCCCAGCGTTTTACCCAGCTGATTCAAAGCTTCTGTAAGACCGGTCAAATCCTTTAGACTGTTTTGAATATCCACCAGCATGACCATGGTAAAAATATTTTGAATGATAGTTTGAGTAATATCCAGAATATTCACCTGATTTTCCGCAAGAAGCGTACTCGTGCCGGCGATGATTCCGGGTTTGTCATTTCCCATGACAGTTACTACAGCGCGCATAATGGTTCTCCTTGTATGTAAAATAAGATTAGGAGAGGAAGTCTTTCCCTCTCAATTCCTTTTATTATACTAAACCCCGTCCGGAATGTCAACATAGGAACCGCTGATTTTCGAAGGGAAATCCGTATTATTCCACATAATCGGAAAGAGCGCTGTAGATGGCATCCTCGTCTTTCCCGGGGAAAGGCAAATCACAGATAAGCTCCCAGCTTTCGTGGTGGGTGGCAGAGCATCCGGGTTCTACCGCTTTATACTGACCCAGCGATTCCATCTCCAGAAATTCTGCACAGGTATAGGTTTCAAAGCTCATGCCGTCATCCGGATATTCAGCACCGTCGATGATGTCAAATTTTTTCAGCATCACATCACCAAAGTTGAAGTAGGCTGCCCAGCCATGCTGACTGTCAATACCAAATTTAAAGGGTGTATCCGCAGTGGGATCCTGGGTCAGAAGAATAAACCGGTCGCCCCAGTCCACACGGGGATCGTTCATTTTGGTGTAATCCCAAAGGGTCAGCTTACGGTTATGTAAAAGTCCGGTAGGACGATTGGGCATGGGCACAACCTCAATACCGCCGGTGGTGAGAACCGAGAGTGCCCATGGAGCAAACTTCTGCGACCAGGGACCAAGGTTGGTAATCTTGTGATATAAATCCACCCGATTGCAGTCCTCACTCATTACCAGCTCGATTTCCAGCTGCAGTATGGTCCATCGCTGCGGCGGCGGCGACAGAGTCAGACGGTAACCGTCCGTTTGATAGGAGACCGGCTCTGCGTCCGGATAATAGGTTCTTGGCATGGCCTCGGGACTTGTCCAGAGCCGGTGTCCGCCCCGAATTTTCCAGGTGCCGAGATCCTCTCCGAATTTCTCCGCAAACAGCGGCGCATTTTCGTCCTGGTTAATAGAAAATGTGCCGTCTTCTTTCATGAAATTCTCACCATCAATTTTGGCAAAACGGATAATGCGTGGGCCAAAGTCCAGTGTGGCCAAAAGTTCAATACTGCCGTTGCTCATAGA
>CATVQN010000235.1 GCA_958346135.1 uncultured Eubacteriales bacterium
CAAACATACATAAAAAAAATTCAAAAACTGAAATTTCAGTAATTTTGCGTTTCATACCAATTTTCTTCTCCTGCGCATTTCTAATTTACCTCTATTTTACAATAGCTTTCTTCGACTGTCAATGATTATTTCATTTCCAGATACTGAACGGATAGGAATTTCAGATTTGCAGAAAATAATCGAAGAGCATTTTTAAGGAAACGCTGATTCAATATTGTGCGTAGAAAGCGCAGTCAGATTAATCGTCAGAAATTTTATGAAAAACACAGAAAATCGGGAAAAACCGTATAAAGGAGTGAAACGTATGCAATTTGAGGCCTGGAATGGGTTTCGGACAGGCGCATGGACCAAGGCTGCGGATGTGAGAGATTTCATTAACAAAAATTATACTCCCTATATGGGAGGCAGCGATTTTTTGGCATCGCCTACCCAAAAGACCCAAACGCTGTACAAACAGGTAAAAAATTTAATGATCGAGGAAATCAAAAAGGGGGTCATCGATGTTGAAACCCGGCGAATGTCCGGAATTAACCGCTTTGAGCCGGGATATATCGATCGGGAAAACGAGGAGATTGTCGGACTTCAGACCGATGCACCGCTGAAACGGATGATCAATCCTTACGGCGGACTACGGATGGCAGAGCAAGCGCTGGAGGCTTACGGCTACGAAATGGATCCGGATCGCAAACGGGATTTTAAGGAATTTCGAAAGACCCACAATGACGGGGTTTTTGACGCTTATACCGATGCCATGCGAAAAGCGCGGTCGGTAGGACTGATGACAGGACTCCCCGACGCCTATGGGAGAGGCAGAATTATCGGCGATTACCGCAGAGTTGCCCTCTACGGCATTGACTTTTTGTCGGAGCAGAAAAAGTCAGATTTTAAGGCTCTTGAGGCAGAGCCTGCAACAGAGAAAATCATTCGGACACGGGAGGAGCTGCGGATGCAGCTGCGAGCCTTGGATGAGATGAAAAAAATGGCACAGCGCTATGGATTTGACATTTCACGCCCTGCCGAAAACGCCAAAGAGGCCATTCAGTTTACCTATTTCGGGTATCTGGCGGCAATCAAAGAAAACAACGGTGCGGCCATGTCATTTGGAAGAAATTCGACCTTTTTTGATATTTATATTACCAGGGATATGGAAAAGGGAATTTTAACCGAAGATGAGGCTCAAGAGCTCATTGACCATCTGGTACTGAAATTACGGATGGTGCGGCATCTGCGTACGCCGGAATATAACGAGCTGTTTTCCGGTGATCCCACCTGGGTGACCGAATCCATCGGCGGCATGGGAACGGACGGGCGTACCCTTGTGACAAAAACCGCCTTTCGGTTTTTGCACACCCTGACCAATTTGGAGCCGGCTCCGGAACCGAACATGACGGTGCTCTGGAGCGTGGACTTGCCGGAGGAATTTAAAAAATACTGTGCAAAAATGAGCATAGAAACGGATTCCATCCAGTACGAAAGTGATGACGAAATGCGGAAGCTGTACGGTGACGACTATGCCATTGCCTGCTGTGTATCCTCCATGGAGGTGGGGAGACGGATGCAGTTCTTCGGTGCGCGGGTCAATCTGGCCAAAACACTGCTGATGGCAATCAATGACGGCTATGACGAAAAAAAGGAGATTAAGGTTCTTCAAAATACTTCGCCCATGCACGATGCGGTTCTGGATTACGAAAAGGTAAAAAACGCTTATTTTCAGTGCATGAAGGAGGTAGCAGAGCTCTATGTCAACACCATGAACACCATCCATTATATGCACGATAAGTATGCCTATGAGGCAGGACAGATGGCGCTCCACGATACCGATGTAAAGCGGTTTATGGCGTTTGGGGTTGCGGGGCTGTCTGTGGTTGCGGATTCCCTGTCCGCCATCAAATTTGCCAAGGTGAAGCCCATTCGCAACGAGAAGGGCATCGCCGTAGATTTTGAGATCGAAGGTGACTTTCCCAAATATGGAAACGACAATGACGAGGTGGATCAAATTGCGGTTGCGGTTTTGAAGAAATTCTTCCAAGAGCTCAAAAAACATCCCACCTACCGAGATGCAGAGCATACCCTATCAGTGCTCACCATTACCTCCAATGTGGTCTACGGAAAGAAAACAGGAACTACACCGGACGGCCGAAAGGCCGGAGAACCCCTGGCGCCGGGAGCAAATCCCATGCACGGCCGGGATCTGAGCGGAGCCCTGGCATCGCTCAATTCTGTCGCAAAGCTCCCTTATGCGGAGTGCTGTCAGGACGGAATTTCCAATACCTTCTCCATTGTTCCGGAGGCGCTGGGAAAGGAAGAGGAGAGCCGGGTTCAAAATCTTACCGCAATTTTAGACGGCTATTTCCGACAAAAGGCCTTTCATCTCAATGTCAATGTCTTAAACCGAGCCACCTTAGAAGATGCCATGGAGCATCCGGAAAAGTATCCGACCCTAACCATCCGGATTTCGGGCTATGCCGTGAATTTTAACCGGCTCACCCGCGAACAACAGCTGGAGGTTCTTAGCAGGACTTTCCACGAGAGCGTCTGAAAAATGGCAGTCGGATATATTCATTCGATAGAAAGCATGGGACTTGTGGACGGGCCGGGAATCCGATATGTGATTTTCCTCCAGGGCTGTCCCCTTCGCTGTCAGTTTTGTCATAATCCGGACACCTGGAGCTTCCGAGAGGGAGAACCGATGGAAGCAAAGACGCTGTTTGCAAAAATTCTTCGGTTCCGTCCGTATTTTGAAAGCTCCGGCGGCGGCGTTACCTTTTCCGGCGGCGAGCCGCTTTTGCAGCCGGTGTTTTTAAGAGAAATGCTGGAAAAATGCCGGGCGGCGCACATCCATACCGCCATTGATACCC
>CATVQN010000236.1 GCA_958346135.1 uncultured Eubacteriales bacterium
CAATAAATCGTAGGGCATACCGGAGCGGCAGGCATCCGCTGCCCGTGCCAGTGCATCCAGCGCCTTGCGCAGGGAATCCCGCTGTCGGGTATTGCTGAGATAGACCTGACCCGGAGCCAGCTGCCGGGTTAAAAACAGATTGGAGATTGCGGCCTCCAAAGTGTCAATCCCCTGGGATTCTCCGTCTTTGGGGGCGGCGGTGTGCAGAATGTTCTCACAGGGAATACCCAGTTTTTCCGCAGCCCCGGTTGTTGAGATCAGACTGCCCTTGTCCGCTTTGTTCAGCAGCACAAGAACCCGTTTTTCGGTAAGCTCCCGGGCAATTTCTAAATCCTCTAAAGAGAGGGGTCGGCTGCCGTCAATGACAAACAGGCAAAGATCCGCTTTTTTCATCTGGTCGCGGGCGCGGTCAATGCCCAGCTGTTCCACCGTGTCCGCACCGCTGCGCAGTCCGGCGGTGTCCAATAGCCGCAGGGAGATGCCGCCGATACGAATGTATTCCTCAATCACATCCCGGGTAGTGCCGGGAATATCGGTGACAATCGCCCGGTCGGAGCGGGACAGGGCATTGAGCAGAGAGGACTTCCCCACGTTGGGGCGTCCTGCAATGACGGTTGTAATGCCGTCTTTGAGCATTCGCCCGGTTTCAAAGGTGCCGAGGAGCTTTTGAATTTCCTCTTGCAGAGCACTGAGCTTTGCCTCGGTCTCTTCGGAATTTGGGGAATCCACCTCCTCGGGATAGTCGGCGGCCGCCGAAATATGGGCGGTCAGCTCCAGCACAGCTTCACGGAGACGGTCAATTTTTTCTGATAGCGCTCCGTCCAAGGAGCGGGCGGCATTTTCCAGTCCCAACTCTGACCGGGCATCGATGAGATCCATGACCGCCTCGGCTTCGTTCAGGCTGGTCTTGCCGTTTAAAAAGGCCCGGCGGGTGAATTCTCCGGCTTCTGCCAGCCGGGCACCTGCGGTCAGCAGTTGGTTCAAAATCCGGTCCGCAGCCAGAAAGCCGCCGTGGCAATGGATTTCCACCACGTTCTCTCCCGTATAGGAGTGGGGTGCACGCATGATGACAACCAGAGCCTGATCGATCATCTGCTTGGGACAATCCGTTTGGTGAACCTGACAAAGGATCATTTTATGACTTTCCCAGCGGTCAACAGATTTTTTGTTTCGGGCACTGACCACCCGGCCGGCTACGGCGGCCGCATCGGCGCCGCTAATCCTTAAAATGGCAATGCCACCCGAACCGATAGGGGTGGCGATTGCAGCAATGGTATCATGCAGTTTCATAATAAATCACGTAACCTTAGTTTTTATTGATATTTTCCACCAGTTCCCGGATGATGGAGGCCAGCTCCGTATCACCGCTGAGGCTTTGGCGGATTTTCTTTACCGCCGTCATGACGGTGGTGTGATCCCGATTAAATTCTTCGCCGATATGGGGGTAGGACTCGTCCAATACCTCCCGGGCAATATACATGGCGATATGCCGGGGATAGGCAATGTCGTTGGAGCGGCGTTTTGTCGCCAGAGAGCCGCCGGGAAGATGGAAATATTTTTCCACCTCGTCAATAATCACCTTAATGGTAATATTTCTTTGGGGCAGAGTAGAAAGAATCTCCTTAAGCGCTTTTTGCGCCAGCTCCATCGAAATGGTGTTGGTGCGTTCAATGCCCGCATAGGCCAGAATCCGCTTGACGGCGCCCTCTAAATCCCGGACGTTGGACTTGATGTTGTTTGCCACATATTCTACGATTTCTTCGTCAAAGGTAAAGTATTCTTCTTCGATTTTGGAACGGAGAATGGCAATTCGGGTTTCATAGTCCGGCGGCTGAATATCCGCTAAAAGTCCCATCTGGAACCGGCTTTTAAGCCTGTCCGCCAGATGCGGCGTCTCCGAGGGGAGCCGGTCGGAGGTCAGTACGATCTGCTTTCCTGCTTCATAAAGGGTGTTAAAGGTGTGGAAAAACTCCTCCTGGGCAAGCTCCTTGGTGGCCAGAAACTGAATATCATCCATCAGAAGAAGATCCACGGTGCGGTGCTTGTTCCGAAAGGTTTGGTTGCTCTTTTCCCGAATGGCGGTCACCAGCTCATAAGTGAACTTTTCGCTGGTGGTATAAAGTACCTTCTTGTCGGGATAGTACCGGACAAAATAGTTGCCGATTGCCTGAAGAAGATGGGTTTTCCCAAGTCCGCTGCCCCCGTAGATAAACAGGGGATTATACTTTTGCGAGGGGGATTCCGCCACCGCCAGAGAGGCGGCGTGGGCTAGGTTGTTGTTATTGCCCACCACAAAGGTCTCAAAGGAGTATTTCGGATTCAAGGTGCTTTGCTCCCGAATGGGATCAGGTTCCGCGGCAGTCTCCGGTTCGGGACTGTCACAGACCACCTCCAGAACATAGGGACGGCCAAACGCCATTTCAACACAGCTTTCCAGCATGGAGCGGAACTTGGTCATAATCATATCCTTGTTCAGACTGCCCGGGACGGCCAGACGCAAAGCGGTATCGGTCAGTTCCAGCGGGCGGATCGGTTTTATCCAGGTTTCAAAGGAAACAGCGGAAATTTCCTGCTCCATTTCCTCGGATACATGGTTCCAGAGAGTGTTGAGTTCTTCCAAAATCGTCGGCCTCCTATTCAAAATCCAAAGCTATCTATGATATTCCCGCTTTTTCGGTTAAAAAAGCGGAAAATTACCGTATTTCAGATGAGAAACCCCGAAGTCAGATAGGGGAATCTTCTTGCAGTACCTCTTATCATAACAGAAATTTTTTAAAATTTCAACACCAAAAAATCCGAAAAAATGCGGTAAAAAATTCTTTTTTTTCAGAAGTACAAAATATAGA
>CATVQN010000237.1 GCA_958346135.1 uncultured Eubacteriales bacterium
ATTATTTACAACCACTTTCATCGCACCATTCCATCCTTTTTTCATAGACTATAGTACAGAGGTGTTTGAAGTGAATCAATTTTTGACTTTTGCATTTATCGGCGGAGACCTAAGACAAATACGGGTAATTTCCCGTTTTGCAGAGGAAGGCTATCCGATAAAAACCTATGGCTTGGAAACAGCCGGTATATCGAACGGACTGCCGGTTCGCAAATGCAGTACTTTAGACGAATGCTTAGAGCATGCAGATATTGTTGTCCTGCCGCTTCCCTATACCGGCAGCGGTGAAACAATAAAGACATCTTTTTCTGCCTCAGAAATTTATATCAATGATATTTTGCGGAAAATGTCCGGTTCCCAGCTGCTATTTGCCGGACGTGCTGATGAACAGCTAAAAGCGTTAGCCGGTCTATACAATGTTCATCTAATTGATTATGCGGAGCGGGAGGAAATGGCAATCCGCAACAGTATTCCGACCGTAGAGGGTGCCATTGAAATTGCCATGGCAGAGACTCCTTATACTATTCACAGCAGCCGCTGTTTAGTACTGGGTTATGGAAGAATTGGACGGATTCTTGCGGATACCTTAAAGGCTTTGGGCGCCAACACCAGTGTGGCCGCCCGAAAACACAGCGACCTTGCCTGGATTGATGCCAAAAGGCTAACGGGAATTCCGTTTCAGAATCTGAGCGGTAATCTCAGTAAATTTGACCTGATCTTTAACACGGTTCCTGCGTTGGTTTTGAATTTTAAACTCCTCTCGGAAATCTCGGATACCTGTTTCATTATAGACCTAGCCTCACCACCCGGCGGCGTGGACTTTGAAACCGCACAAAAACTGGGGCGCAATGTCATTTGGGCGCTTTCCCTTCCGGGAAAGGTAGCGCCGGAAACAGCCGGAGATATTATAAAAGACACCATTGTGAATATTCTGGAAGAATTGGGGGTGTAAATTTCATGAACGACGGTCTTACGCTCGGCTTTGCTATGACCGGCTCCTACTGTACTTTTTCAAAAGTAGTCCCTCAAATTGAGGCGCTGATCTCACTGGGATACCGAGTTCTTCCGATTTTCTCGGAGAATACCGCTGCTACGGATACCCGTTTTGGCACAGCACAAGAGTATCGTGAGCGAATTGAGGCAATGACCGGAGAAACCGCTGTCTGCTCTATTTTAGAGGCAGAACCGATCGGCCCCAAGAAAAAACTGGATTTATTGATTATCGCGCCGTGCACCGGAAACACCATTGCAAAGCTGGCAAACGGCATTGCGGACAGCACCGTAACACTGGCTGCCAAATCCCATTTGCGCAACAACCGTCCTATTGTTCTGGCGTTATCAACCAATGACGGGCTTGGCGCCAATGCTAAAAACATAGGAATTCTGCTGGCACGAAAGCACATTTACATGGTTCCCTTTGGCCAGGATGATTGTATCGAAAAAGCCAATTCCCTGGTTGCAGACTTTACGCAGATTCCGGCGACAGTTACTGCGGCTCTTACCGGAAAACAGCTTCAGCCCATCCTGGTGTAAATCCATATTTTCATCCAAGAGACAAAAAGAGACTGAAAATAGCTATATAAAGCCGAGGTTCACTATAAAAGTGAACTTCGGTTTTTAATATAATGCCTACTGAATAAATAAAAACCTGCATTATTGCTGACTTTTGAGAGACTATGTGCTAATCCAATTTGGACATAATGATCAAAAACCAGATGAGCTGGAGACCTATACCACGCTTGGCGAGGATGGCACCTATCGTTATTACCTGTCCACCTATGTAAAATCGATTCGTTCCAAAGGCGCTATTCCGGTATTTGCAACCTCAATTTATCGGCGCAGGTTTTTAGGCAATGTGGCTGTGGACAGCCTTGCCGGCTATCCGCAAGAAATGCTCGCACTGGCAAAGACGTTGGACGTTCCGGTACTTGATATGCACACACGCAGCGGGGAATGGCTAAATGAGATTGGCTCGGATGCATCAGCAGCCTACTATATGTATAGCGTAAACGGAACCGATAATACCCACTTCACCTATACCGGTGCGTATCATTTTGATAACATGGCAATAGAGGAAATGAAACGAATCGGTTTGCCGATTACTGCATATCTGAAGACTGGCAAATAAGTCATAAGATAGTAAACAACTGTATAAAAATTAAAAAATCCGAGGCTTCTTTGAATGAAGTAAGCCTCGGATTTTTGTAAAATTTAGAGATTGAAAAACTTCTCTTTCATTTTATCACCGTCTAAAATTCCAAATCGCTGAGCGTTAATGTTTGTACGCCGCTTAGCGGGGTTAAGTCATCACTCAGGCAAAAGACTTTTATCTTATATGCGCCGGATTTCAGAGTTCGTGTGATTTCGCCGTCATGGCCAATGAGCGCATCGATAAGCTCGTCCTTTATGTTATAAACAAGGACATATAACGGCATTTTATCACGCCGTTTCAGGCTCAACTGTTGGCCGTTAAACGTCGCTTCGGCATCAAATTCGTTGATAACCTCGGCGCCTTCTATGTTCTGCACATCGCTGCAATGCACCGTTACGGTGGCAGCGGAGTCGATTTTCAGTCCCTGAGGCATTTGATTCCCGTATATGACAATATCCTTAAGTCCGCTCAGCCTATAAAATGCCTCAGGGTCTACAGTCGTAACGGATTCCGGGAAGACAACCTCTTTGAGGTTATAACAAAAGGCGAAGGCAAAACGGCCAATTTCTTTTACGGTGTCCGGAATGGTAATATGGGTGATGCCTATCGGCACACTGATCAGTTTGGTCTTATCTTTATTATAATGCCTACTGAATAATTGCCATTTCCGAAACATTATAAAATTTTAACAGTT
>CATVQN010000238.1 GCA_958346135.1 uncultured Eubacteriales bacterium
ACGAAAAATCTGACTGCGCTTTCTGCGCACAATATTTAATCAGTGTTTCCCTAGGAACATAGAATAAAGACAAAAGAACCAGCCAAATAAAATTGGGCAGAAAACCGGGATGCTTGTCCCGGCTTTCTGCCCTTTATTATTGCAATAGAAAATTTATATCGGTTTTACACAGTAGTCACCGAAGTAGCTTCGACAGTAACTGTGTGGGATATTTCACCAATTGTAATTGTTAGCGTGCCGGCCTCGGTCACGGTTACGGTGTTGGTTTCAGCTTCGTTAATGGTAACTTTTTCGTCCCGTGTGTCTGTCGGTACAACGGTGATGGTCAGGCCGCCCTCTGCCAAAGTAAGCATCGTAGTTTCGGAGAGCAGAACCGCCTCTGTATCATCACCGATAAACAGATAAGCGTCATGCGTGTTTTCGCTGAGCTTGGTACATTCTGCGTCCGTATATTCCGGAAGGCAAATTGCGCACCCGCCGGAAATTACCGAGCCGTCCTTAAAGTAATTATAGGCCAGATTCGGAAGTGTTGCCGGGGCAGTTGCAGCCGGTACGGAAATATCGGTCGTGTTGTCCAGGAACTTGTTCTTGGTCAGAGTAACTGTGAGACTGCTGTATGTCAGTGCGGTACCATATTGGTCAAAGGTGTTGCCTGTAATGGTAACTGTATCGGCGGTTTCGCTGTCCGGAAGAACAATGGCACAGCTGTCTGCGCCGGTACCGGTAAAGGTGTTGTCGGTCACGGTGAGGGTCGCTGTTTGCAATACGGCGATGGCGCCGGATGCAAAGGAACCCGTTACCTGATTGTTTGTAAAGGTTACGGACGCCGCTTTTGTGATTACATTTTCGGTGGTAGGTTCCCCGCCTTCTTCAGCAGGAGGAACGGTCACCTCTTTTGCGGCGTTCTCGATGAGTGTCTTTACTGTCTGATCGCTGTCAGGCTTAATGTCAAGATCCTTTAAGGTGACGGATGCGTTTTCGGGAATCATCAGCGGCTGTGCCAGGACTAGGGTCTTGCGGCCGTTTTCGGATGCATATACGCTGTTGTCTGCCAGGGTGATGCTGCTATCTACCACAATTTGGTTTACATCGGATTTTGCCAGTGCAGCAGTCAGCTCTTCCTCGGTGGTTACGGTCTCCGAAACAACCGGGTTCGGATCCAGAACCAATCTGGAAATATCAATTACAATTTCATGCTCTTTTTGTGCTGTGCCGTCTCCGTCTAAATCTGCTTTGAATATAATTTCATATCGTTTGCTGCGGTCGGTCACATAGAATACGCGGGTAAAGCTGCGCTCCTCATCGGTAAACCGGTCATAAACCTCGCTGGATTCCGAAGTGCTGCCAAAGGAGCTGGTCACTACGGCATCCTCCGGTGTATCCAGGCTGGAGGGCAGTGTATAGGTCAGGGCCAGGAAGTGTCCATCTTTCTCCAGGCCCGGTGCGTTTTGATAGCTGCTGACATATTTTAAATTGCCGGTTGCACGATAGTTGTCCGTGGTACCGGTGCTGTCCAGCTTGACATTGGTCATCAAATCAGAGGCGGAGAGCTTTTCTGTCTCATCAATCACGCCGGTTGCGGGAAGCACGTCACCGTATTTGCCGGAAATTTTTTCCCAGCCTGCATACAAAATGGTGGTGCCGGTAACCAGGGAGCTCATGTTGACTGCCTGCTCCGAATCTAACTCATTTGCGCCCGTCTGCGTGAAGTACCAGCCTACAAAAGTATAACCGGTTCTGGTAGGATTACTGGGAGCGTTTACACGATAGGCGGTACCGCGGCTGTAGCTTGCGGAATAAGAAGAATCCAGACTGCCGAAGCTGCCGCCGTTGGCGTTAAAGGTAATGCGGTAGGTGGTTTTGTTGCTGCTGCTGGAACCTCCTCCGCCAAAACCGCTGCCTCCGCTGCTTGTGCTGCCGCTGCCGGAGTTATAGCTGTTACCGGAGGCAGAGCCGTTGGGACTGCTGGTAGAGCCGATGGTGGCACCTGCTGTATTTAAGGTCGCATTGGAGGACAGGTTATAAAGCCGGCCGCTGATTCTGGTGCCGCTGTTGAAGTTCACCTTGCCGGAGAGCTTGGGGCTGACGACAACGCCGCCCAGGACTGCGCCGTTAAAGGTGGTGGATTCCTTGACCACTGCAATTTTGTTGCCATAGTCGCCGGAATAGGTGCCGCCGTCTGCAGTGGCATAAATTGCGATCATATTATTCAAAATGGTTACAATCTCAGCTCGGGTAATAGGGTCACCGGGACGGAATACGCCGTCACTGCCCTGAATAAAGCCGTTTGCAGCCATCAGTGCCACAGTGGGCTTTGCCCAGGATTGAATTTGGTCAAGGTCGTTAAACTGACTTAGCACCGAGGTGTCTACAGAGTCTGTTTCCAGTCCCAGAGCCCGTCCGATCATGACAGCAGCTTCCTGGCGGGAGATGCTGGCTGACGGGCGGATGGAACCGTCTTCATAGCCGGTGATGACGCCGGCCTCGTACAGACGGGATATTGCAAGCGCAAACCAGTCGCTTCGGTTCACATCGGAGAAAACTTTTACACTTTGTTTTTCATATCCGATCAGATTGTCCAATATAGTAGCGGTCTCTGCCCGGGTAATGGAGTCTCCGGGACGGAAATTTCCCTGATCATCCCCGTTGACAACGCCCCGGTCGCTCCAGACAGAAATGGCGTTTTGTGCCCAGTGCCCGGCAGCATCCGGAAAATCCTTGGCTGCGGCGGGTATGGACAGAGTCCCTACCATAGCGGCCGCCAATGCTCCGGAAATCAATTTCTTCATGCGCATATTTTTTCCCTCATTTCTTGTAAGATAGGTAAGACGTAAAA
>CATVQN010000239.1 GCA_958346135.1 uncultured Eubacteriales bacterium
GAATCATACTATACTTTCAAGAAACATGCCAGTCAAAAAAATGTCATTATACCATCTAAAATTTGCGGTATTTTTGCAATACCACAAGGGCAAAACGCAAATAATCATTTCTGTGTCTGGCAGAAAATACGCTAGTATTCCAGAAACATCCGATCATTCTCTAAAATTTCTACGAATTTTAATTGCATCTAAAAATCATTTCCTTATAAGCTATTACCGAGAAGCTAGAAACTTTAAAAAAGGCAGAAAAGCCGCTATCCTATCCGGATTCCGGCCGTTCCTGCCTTCAAAATCAAATATTTTATATATCCTAAATTTTCAGTATATTTACAATCAAAAGCTGAAAACCATATTGCGGTTTTCAGCCGAAGTATGGGCATATCTGATAACTTTTAAAATAATAAGTCTTTTATTGCTTTCCTATCCTCCTTCGGCACTTCAACATCAAATTCATTAAAATCTTTTGTTGGCTTTTTCGCTGTGATAGTATGATACCAAGTGAGAGAAAGCAAATACCTCCCGATTCCCAAATCAGCGTGAAATGTGTCGCGGTGCATTCGCCCAATTCCGTGATCTATCGCTTGCATCATCATTTCGCCGCAGGGAATCACTCCATCTGCTCGGATCAGCTCAGCAGCCTTTTGATACGATTCAACAATTTTTTCAAGCATTTCATGCTGATCGGAAAATCCAAGCTCGCGCAGTCTGTCAATTCCCTGCTCATAGGCCCAGGTTTGATGCAGAAATATATTCGCTTTTGGAGCGTATAGCCGCACATATTCCGCCAGCTTTTCCAGGTATGGGATATAGGTATCAAAAAACGGCGCTTCGTTGCTTACCTGCTGCAACGTTATATAATCCCATTCGTCACTTAACAGCGCCTGCTTGATACTAACCTTGATATCGGTATTATTTCCGTTAAATTCAAAATTATAGTCCGCTTTATCCTCCAGCATATTAACATAATGCCGTCTTAAAGAACAGCCTCCGATAAAAAGATTTACACATTTCATATCCACGCCCTCATTTTGGGCAATCTTATGAAGATACCTTTGCGCATGAAGATACCTTTGCTCATCCTGGGAAAAACTATTGCCTATTGATAAAACCTTTGTCATATTCCATTTTTCCTGTCAATGTTTAAATTTCTAAAATACAAGATCAAGTCCATCCCAACCATGATTAGATTGAGTATATAGAAAAACATCACATACCACTTAAACTGTGGGGCAAGCAGTTTTGATACAATTCCGCATATGTAGCCTATAAAAATAAGCAGCAAAAATGCAAGACTTTTTCCTTTTGTGATTCGAGCCTTATATGATTTTATCACATTCATCGGCCATGATACTCCAAATGACACAATCATTAGTATTTCAAATATTTCTGACATTTTCTGTTCCGATACCGATTCCACTCATACGGCGCTATGCTACCGGAATATGGTACCGCACCATCAAAACCCTCCATATATTCACTGCCT
The DNA here is from genome assembly GCA_958346135.1 of uncultured Eubacteriales bacterium. Classification (GTDB taxonomy): domain Bacteria; phylum Bacillota; class Clostridia; order Monoglobales; family Monoglobaceae; genus Ructibacterium. The sequence continues at coordinate 1,484 of CATVQN010000239.1, forward strand.
AAATCTGAATCTCCGGTATAAACCACTTCTTCCATTTGTTCATAGTGATTTATGGGTAGAAAAAAAGTTATATAGGCACCCTTCTATCACTTTCTCCTCGGATAAGCGCAATTATCACCATTTAGCATGTACATTGTGATAAGGTGTGCCGATAAAACCTACCTGAACAAAGCTTTCCATATCGTGTCTAATGATATAATCCAGGTAGCTTTCGACCATTCTAGCTGTCAGGAGATACCCCGCCGGATTCATATGGCCGCCGAGATAAAATTTCTTTTTGAAATCCTCGTCATAAACCGGACCGTATTTTCTGAAATCCATAACATATGTATTTTCAAACAATTCCGAGAGCTCATATAAGAGACTTTGGTGTGTATCCTCAAGCTTGTTCCGATCCTCCCCTTCTGATCGGGGTATTGTCATCAGAAAAAATTTGGCCTTGGGCTGAATTTCCTTGAGCCGCTGGATAATCTGTGCATAATAGCCCACAAATGTTTTTTCATTATTCCGCCAATCAGGCTTAACATCGGCCAGGCTGCCCAGATTTCCTCCGTCTTTTATAATTTTGGTAATGTCGTTATACCCGAGCGCAAGGATGTAGGCCTGGCAGACTTTGTCCTTATCCCAAAAGCCCCTTTCAGGAGCAAAATGCTCGCAATACGACCTTGCTGATAGCCCCCTCTTTGAAAAATTGTAAACCTTGGCGCCTATCTCTCTTGCCATATACTGCCCCCACGAATATTCATAATACTCGTGGAGGTCTCTACTGCCATCTTCGGAAGTTGCTTCAAACACGCCGGAGGAAAGGCTATCGCCGACACAACCTATTGTTCTAAAAATACCGCTAAATCCTCCGCCGCATGTCAATTGGTCCAGCGGCTTTTCCTCATCATTCAAAAAAAAGCTTTTGTATACCATCATAATCACCATATCCTTTCACTTAGTTCAGTTCCAATGTTTCACCAGCTTTGACGTTATAGTTCTTATTATTACATATAAAATACAAATCTGTAGCAGTGGGGTTTTCCACCAAAGTCATGTCAATGTTGTGATGATACGCAGCCGCATAGTCATAAAAACACGGTAAATAAATAGAATTTGTGAAAATGTTTAAAGCACAATTTCAAGTATATCCGCCAAATTATCAACTTGATAATCGCACATGTCACTTATGCCGGACTGTGCGATGTTGCCGCCGCTGATTCCTACGCAGGAAAACCCCGCCAGCTTGATGGAAACCACACCGGCGGAGGAATCCTCAATACCGATGACCTTGTGTCGCCGCTCAAAAGGAATTCCTAAGCCTACCCTTGCAGTTTCTGCATAAAGCCAAGGATGGGGC
>CATVQN010000240.1 GCA_958346135.1 uncultured Eubacteriales bacterium
GCAGATCAACATAGTCTGAAACCAGTAAATACAGCAGGACGTACACCATCATGGAATCATCCTCCCGGGGGCTGTCCAGCAGCAAGAAGATCAATGCGGCAAGCAGTAAGTCCTCGGCAGCGAGAAAGCCGAGAACCTTTTTGGTTTCGGGGTTATAAACGGATGGCGGCAAAAGCCCTAAAATCGGATCGGTGGTCAGAGTCATTTTCTTTTTCGGCGGGGCAGACGAATCTGAAAAATTCTGAGGATGATGCGCCCCCTGTCCAAAACCGGCAGATTTCGCAGATGGAGCGGTATTTCCGGTAGAATGCCGCTGACTGCTTTTCTGATTTCCCGGAAAGTTGCTCTGCTGACGATGCACCTGGCCGTTTTGCCGGTCGTAGGTTCGATTTTCTGAAGCTCTGCCGGACGGATGACCGGATTGCTTCGATGGTGAATTTCCCCGCTGAGCCATCTGACGGGATGCATCATTATTATGTAAAGAGGCGGGCTTGGGCATTCCGGCATTCTGTGTCGGCTGCCGGATATTTTTGGCCTCGCCAGCCGGTGGTTTTCCCTGTTTTGGAATCCGCATACCGGCTTTTGGATTATAGCGCCGATACATAATCAATCCCCCTGTATATCCCGCATGATTTCGAGTACACCGGTGAGCTTCATCAGTTTCATGGCGCGGTCTACTTTTTCCTGACGGGAGGGCTTTAAAAATGGCTTTAGTGCCAAAAGAAGCTGTGTCTGCTCATTGTTCTTTTGACTGTTCATCCGTGTCATTGCCTGCTGAAGTTTAAGCATCATCTCCAGATTCTCTGAGTCAATGCCCCCGGTGCCTGTGCCCGGCGGTTGATTTTCCGGCGGTGCGTCGCCATGGAACATCCTTAGGATATTTTGAATCTGCTGTTGGCCGTCATCGCTCGACATCATATTTTTCAGCATATCCACAGCACCGGATAAATCAATGGATTCTTCGCCCATGGCGTTCACCTCCTACCTCATACGGAAAACCGGATGTTCCCTGTTATTTTTTCTGAAAGAGCTGATTGATTTTTTGCATAACGTCCGGATTGTTTGCAAGCTGTTTTGCCAAGGCAGGGTTCTGCTGGAGTTCCCGCTGTAGATCGGCAGCCGTCAAGTGATTTAGCTTCTGGTTCAGAGTCCCTTTGTCCGTGGATTGAATGATCTGCTGAATCTGCTGCATTTGCTGGGGCGACAAAACCTTTCCCATCTGCTGTATGGTATTCGATAACATCTGCGGGTTTACGTTTTTCATCATGTCATCAATATTCATAGCTATACTCCTTCCTGATTCTCTGCTACTTATACTTTATGCAGGGATAAGAAATTTCGTGACAAATATTTTTCTTTGTGATACAATAGAAAAAATGATTTGCACAGGAGGAAAACCATGAAAGCCATTGTCATGAGCGATTCCCATAAAAATTTTAACAGTATTCTTCGGATTATGGATCAGGAAACTGAGCGGGATTTGCTGATTCATGCCGGAGATGTGCAGCAGGATGTGGAGGATATCCTGTCGGTCTGGCCGGAAATTCCCATAGAATATGTGCTGGGTAATAACGACTATGGGGTTTTCGGAGTTCCTTATCAGCGGCTGTTTTCATTTGGCGGCAAGAAAATTTTTTTAACCCATGGCCATATGTACCATGTCAAGTCTTCTTTGACCCGACTCATCCGGCACGCCCAAAAGCTTGGTGCGGACATTTGTATTTTTGGGCATACGCATCTCCCGTATTTACAGGAGGTGCAAGGAATGTGGGTGTTGAATCCGGGCAGCACCCAAAATAGTTATGCAGTCATTGAGGTACAGGAGGATGGCGCAATACGAATTGAATTGAAAGATAATTAGAAAGGATGATACCATGCTGTTGGTAATTGATGTGGGGAACACCAATATGGTGCTGGCCCTTTATGAGGGAGAACAGATGCGGCGAAGCTGGCGTATGGAGACAAACAAAAACCGTGCGTCCGATGAGATAGGGGTTCTGCTGCTCCAGCTGCTGGGTACGGAGCAGGTAACGGCGAAGGAGGTGCAGGCTGTGATGATTTCCTCGGTGGTGCCTCCGGTTATGCACGCATTAACCAATGCGGTACGGCGGTACTTGAACTGTGAGCCTATGGTGGTGGGCCCCGGTATGAAAACCGGTATGAATATTCGCTGTGAAAACCCCAGAGAAGTGGGAAGCGATTTGATTGTCAATGCTGTGGCTGCCGTACAGAAATATGGTGCGCCCGTGATTGTGCTGGATTTTGGAACAGCCACAACCTTTAGTATCATAGATGAAAATGGCGATTATCTGGGCGGACTGATTGCACCCGGTCTGAAAATTTCAATGGATGCGTTGTTTGAATGTGCGTCGAAGCTCCCCAGAGTGGAACTGAAAAAACCTGCCGCATTGATAGGAAAAACCACCGTGGCATCCATGCAGGCCGGTGCAGTTTTTGGTCATGCCGCCCAGGTGGACGGAATTGTTCGACGGATCCGGAAAGAGCGAAATATTCCTCAGTGCAAAGTGGTTGCTACCGGTGGACTTGCAGGATTGATTGCAGAAGAAACCGAAACCATTGACATTGTGGATCGGATGCTGACTCTGGACGGACTTCGGATGATTTATGAAAAAAACTGCTAAAAATGTGGATAGCTGAGGATGTTTGCAGCAATCTTTATAATATATCAATACGAGGAGTGGTTGAATGGGTAGAATCAAGCATCTGAGCATTAAGGCGGATGCCGATATGCTTGATAAATTCTATTTTGTATCAAAGTATAACGGAAGAAGCGGCAGTGGTCAGATTTTATTTC
>CATVQN010000241.1 GCA_958346135.1 uncultured Eubacteriales bacterium
TTACAGTCTGCCCAAGATGATGTGGGTGAAAAAGTATTATCCAAAGGAATATGAAAAAGCAAAGCGGATTCTGCTCATGCAGGATTTTATTGTCTATATGCTCTCCGGAACGGCGCAAATCGATTATTCCTTAGCCACTCGGACAATGGGTTTTGATATTCGAAAAAAATGCTGGAGCGATACCATGTTTAAACTGGCGGGAGTTGATATGGAAAAAATGTCAAAGCCGGTGCCGTCGGGGACGGTAGCCGGAAAATGCAGTCAATTCGGACTGAAAGACGCCGTTATTGTCAGCGGCTGTCTAGATCAGGTTGCTGCCTCTGTGGGAGCGGGTGCCCTTTCTTCTGCTGTGGCTATGGATGGAATCGGTACGGTGGAATGTGTTTTGCCTATTCTTGCGCAAATTCCAAAAAATCGGGATTTTTATCAGGACGGCTATGCGGTGATTCCCTATGTGGGTGAGGATACTTACGTCTGCTGCATTCTTTCTTTTTCCGGCGGTGCAGCCATCAAATGGTTCCGGGATCAGGTTGCGCCCGGTGTTTCCTATCAAGAATTAGACGGCGGTGTCAAAATGGAGGAACCCACCGGCCTGATGCTGCTTCCTCATTTCAGCGGTGCGGCAACCCCCTATATGGACAACGGCTCCAAAGCGGTCTTTGCCGGTATTACCTTTGACACCACCCGCGAAAATCTGTACCAGGCGGTGCTGGAGGGAATCTCCTATGAAATGCTGCTGAACCTGGAAGAGGCAGAGAAAAACGGTGTCCGGATTGAGAAATTTCTCGCCACCGGCGGTGGCGCAAAGTCACGGGAATTGTTGCAGATTAAAGCAAATATTTATCATCGTCCTGTCATCTCCTTAAAGGCAGATGAGGTGGGCGCTACCGGCACCATGATGCTCACTGCCATTGCAGCGGGGGTTTATAAGAATCTGGAGGAGGCCGGAAAAGCGCTGGTCTCGGAAAACGAAGTGTTTTATCCCGACCCTGTAGCACAGCAAAAATACCGGGCGGTTTACGAAAAATACAAGGGTCTTTATCAGGCAGTAAGACCTATTTTTAATTAGGAGGCAGAAAAATGATTGTAACATTAAACGAAGTAATGCAGTATGCGGAGGCAAACTCCTGTGCGGTGGGCGCTTTTAACGGAGTCAATCTAGAGAGCATTTTGGCCATCCTCGGTGCGGCCGAGGAGCTGAATCAGCCGGTTATTTTGATGCATGCCCAGGTGCACGAGGAGATGGGACTGGCAAAGCTTGACGTGATGGCGCCGATTATGCGGCTCCTTGCAGAAAAGGCATCGGTTCCGGTTTGTCTGCATTTAGACCATGGAACCTCACTCGGATATTTGAATCGTGCGTTGGAGCTGGGATTTACCTCGGTAATGTATGACGGCTCGGTGCTTCCCTATGCGCAAAACTGTGCCAACACCTGTATCATGCGTGAGGTAGCCGATCAATACGGCGCAAGCGTAGAGGCGGAAATCGGCAGCATGGGTGCCAGAGAGGGCGGTGACGGCGATGGCGAAAGTATCTATACCGATCCTATGATGGCAAAGAAATTTGTAGAAGAGACGGGTATTGATGCACTGGCTTGCTCCTTCGGTACCGTACACGGTCTTTATACCAAAGAGCCAAAGCTGGACTTTGAACGGGTGCAGAAAATTCGGTCGTTGATCGATGTTCCTATAGTCATGCATGGCGGTTCCGGCGTCAGCGAAGCCGATTACAAAAAGCTGATCGGTCTTGGCGTTCGGAAGATTAACTATTATACCTATATGGCAAAGGCAGGCGGCCAGGGCGTTTCCGAACTGGAAAATCCGCAGTTCTTCCACGATATTGCTGCGGCCGCAGAGAAGGCTATGCGTGAGGATGTGAAAAAGGCGATTTCGGTCTTTTCTTGTCCGCAGCCGGAAGTGCAGGCGTAGGCATAACAAAAATATAGTCATAAAAACAGAAGGAGTGAAAATTATGAAACGTTCTGAAATTAACCAATTGATTCAGGGAGCATTGGAATTTATGCGGGAGATGCGGATCAGCCTTCCGCCCTTTGCCTGCTGGAGCCCTGAACAATGGGCGGAAAAAGACAGTGCATATGATGAAATCCGGGATAATATGCTGGGTTGGGATATTACGGATTTTGGGCACGGTGACTTATATAAAACCGGGTTGCTGCTGTTTACCATGCGGAACGGCAATCTGTATGACAAACGCTATACCAAACCCTATGCTGAAAAATACTTGATTGTAGAGGAAAACCAGATTACCCCCTTTCACTTTCACTGGAAGAAGATGGAGGACATTATCAATCGCGGCGGCGGAAATCTGATGGTACAGCTGTATAATGAAGGCGAAAACGGGAGCTTTGCAGACACACCGGTTACGGTTCTGTCCGACGGTCGGCGCTTTGAGGTGCCTGCGGGAGAGATTTTGCGGCTGACTCCCGGCGAAAGTATCTCGATTTATCAGGGACTCTATCATTCCTTCTGGGGCGAGCCCGGAACCGGTAAGATTCTGCTGGGAGAGGTCTCTCAGGTAAATGATGATAAAACGGATAACCGTTTTTATGAGCCGTCCGGACGTTTCCCTGAAATTGAGGAGGATGAAAGGCCGTTGTATCTCCTGTGCAACGAATATCCCTCGACTAAGCTTTAAGGCCGAATTCAGATGCATTAAGGTGGAAAACGTTTACAATAATCAAGAGAAATCAACACAAGGCAGCCGGGCATATCCGGCTGCCTTGTATCAATATAGAGGTCAAAACATTTTAGCCATCTATTTGCGTATAGGAATGCACTGCTGAGAGCATATAT
>CATVQN010000242.1 GCA_958346135.1 uncultured Eubacteriales bacterium
CTGTTCGTGCTCAATAAAGGCCCCCTGCAAAGCCAATACGCCAATTTGCATTTTATTTTCCTCTTTCTGCCATTAAAAGCTCAATTTTCTGTTCGTTAATGCCAACCATTGCTTCGCCTAAATCCTCAGACAATTCGGCAAGCAGTTTGGCATCGGTATAGTTGGTCACAGCCTTCACAATCGCAGCGGCCCGCTTTGCGGGATTTCCGGATTTGAAAATGCCGGAGCCTACAAATACGCCCTCCGCACCCAGCTGCATCATCAAAGCGGCATCGGCGGGTGTTGCAACACCGCCGGCTGCAAAATTGACTACCGGCAGCTTTTTGTGCTCGTGGACATATTGCACCAAATCATACGGAACCTGCAGCTCTTTGGCGGCATCAAAAAGCTCGTCTTCAGACATGGAACCAATTCTGCGAATTTCCGCCTGCATCATGCGCATGTGTCGTACTGCCTGTACTACGTCGCCGGTGCCCGGCTCACCCTTGGTGCGGATCATGGAGGCACCTTCGTTGATTCTCCGCAAAGCCTCGCCTAAATCCTTTGCGCCGCACACAAACGGAACATCAAAAGCGGTTTTGTCAATGTGGTATTTGTCATCTGCGGGGGATAATACCTCGCTTTCGTCAATGTAGTCGATTTCGATCGCCTGGAGAATTTGTGCTTCGGCAAAGTGACCGATTCTGCACTTGGCCATAACAGGGATGGAAACGGCCTCCTGGATGCCTTTAATCATTTTTGGATCACTCATACGGGATACGCCGCCTGCTGCCCGTATATCCGCAGGAATGCGTTCCAGTGCCATAACGGCACAGGCGCCGGCTGCCTCTGCAATTTTCGCCTGTTCGGGGGTAGTAACATCCATAATGACACCGCCTTTGAGCATTTGCGCCAGGTTCTTGTTCAATTCAAATCTGTTGTTTTCCATGATAAAAACTCCTTTCAAATAGATAGTACAATTTTATTTTCGATATCAGAGAGTATAAGAGCTTCAGATAGCACCGGGTTTTTTTACATTGCCCACTGCCGTCACAATCCGATAGCCGGCTGACTCCACACGGCGTTCCAGACAGCCTCGGCATTGGGCGGCCTCTTCTCCGGTACATATCTTATTTTCGTAAAGTGTGTATAACTTGCGTACGCTTACAGGTGAAAGATTCGGCATCACCACATTGGCACCGGCCTTTAGACCCAGCTCTCTCCCCTGGGGATGAATGGTGCCCAGGGCTGTTGTTGCCGGAATCAGCGCGTAGGGAAACATCAGCCGCAAGATGGCAATCAACCGCAGTGTGAGTGAGAAGCTGCCGTTTTGAAAATCGGAAAAAGGCGTCTGTGCGTGATTGATGTACGGCCCAATTCCAATCATGTCCGGTTCTAATTCCTGTAAAAAACGCAGATCAGCAATCAAATTCTGCGGCGTCTGATAGGGAGAACCTACCATAAAGCCGGAACCCACCTGGTAGCCGATCTCTTTTAGATCATACAAGCACCGTTTTCTGTTTGCGAGATGCATGTTTTCGGGATGCAGCTTTTGATAGTGGGTGTCCTCGGCGGTTTCATGCCGTAAAAGATAGCGGTTTGCGCCTGCACGATAGTAGCTAAGATAGCTTTCTCTGCTTTTTTCGCCGATGGAAAGGGTAATTGCACAATCGGGAAACTGTTCCCGTATGGCAGAGACGATTTCACAAATCAATTTGTCACTGTAAAACGGATCCTCGCCGCCTTGCAACACAAAGGTACGAAAACCAAGGGTATACCCCTCTTTGCAGCAGGAGAGAATCTCCTCTTTGGTAAGGCGGTAACGTACAGCCTGTTTGTTATCTCTGCGAATGCCGCAGTAGTAGCAGTTGTTTTTGCAGTAGTTGGTAAATTCAATCAGCCCACGGATATAGACCTCATCGCCGTATATTTCCCGTCTGACGGCGTCTGCGGCTACAAACAGCGAAGCGTCGAGCTCCGGTGTTTGCAGTAAGGTGTCAAGCTCTGCGTTCGGTAAGTCATGGTTGCTTGCAAGCAGGTTTATCAAATTTTCAGATGCTTTCATAGACGTCTTCACAGCTCCTCATGGCAAGAATGGTTTTAGAGATTAAATCATCCAGCGTCCATCCGAGCATATCGGCGCCTCGTGCAATCACTTCCCTTGAGCAGCCTGCCGCAAAATTTGCACTCTTATATTTTTTCTTCACGGATTTCAGCTCCAGATCCGAGACGCTTTTGGAGGGACGCATGAGTGCCACGGCGCCAATCAAACCGGTAAGTTCATCTACTGCATACAGTAGCTTTTCCATTTCGTGCTCCGGTTTCACGTCTACCGTCAATGCATAGCCGTGGCTGACAACGGCGTGAATTAGTCGTTCGTCAAGACCGCGCTCTCTCATGATTTCCTGTTCCTTGATACAGTGCTGCTCCGGAAACTGTTCAAAATCCAGATCGTGCAAAAGACCTACATTGCCCCAGAAGTCCGCTTCGTCTCCATAACCCAGCTCTTTTGCAAAATATTTCATCACACCCTCAACCGTCAGCGCGTGCTTTAAATGGAAATGTTCTTTATTATATTCCGTCAGCAGCTCCCATGCTTCTTCACGCGTTATCTCTTTGCCCATGCTTCATTCCTTCTTTCTTAATGTTATCTGCCTTTGTGCACCGTATTGTGCGAAAATACGGGTTTTCATTGCCGTGACAGGATTTTCCGGCATATGCGTTTTGAGGGCCTTACATCATAAATTATATAATACCTATATGTATTGGGAGTATTATACAATATTTCTTTTCTTTTGTCAATACAATAGAGAGAATATTTG
>CATVQN010000243.1 GCA_958346135.1 uncultured Eubacteriales bacterium
GTATAAGAATCATTGGACTTCATAGCAGCTTCAGTCCCGGCATCTTGCGCCTGATAGAGAATTTCCATCTTCGGGGCGGTTCCGTTCGGGTCTGGGTCTGTTCCGGTAGCCTGTGCTATCTCATAGCTGCCCGATATCATCCGGCAGACAGAGACCCTGTCCTTCAACGGCGTGTGGAGGTTTGCCAGAATCTCTGTCAGCACACCGATGTGGTCTGAACCGTGATCTCCGTACCGCATATACAACAAGGCATCTATCTCGTAGGAAGAACACTCCATCATGGCATCTATGAGAATCTGCCGTTTCTCCATGTCGGAAAGGTCATCTTCAAGATGTTCCAGCAGCCCCGGATGAATGCAAGCGTCCATGTATCGAGCCACCGATACGCCGCAGCAGGTGAACCAGCGCATAGCCATTGGCAGGGAAATAGCTGCCAGACCTTGCTCCCAGTTGGCAATCGTGCCACGATTCACACCCATCCGTGCCGCCAATTTCTGCTGACTCAAGCCAGAACGCATCCGTGCCATCTCTAATGCTTTGGCCGTTCTTACCAAATATTCATCCATAAATTCACGCCCTTTCAACAAAATTCTGCAAAAATGCCGGATTCGACAAGCCAAAAAATGGAAAAAGCTGCTATGGAGAACCAACAGCAGCCTGTGTTATAACTGTATTGTCAAAAAATTCCAAATAGAAAGGAAACACAAAATGAAAGAAACTGTAATCTGGAACCATGAACGTATGCCGATCATCGATGGAATGCCTGCCAGCGTTCCCGATGGGAAACCACACACACCTGAACCGTGGGAGGAAAGTTAATGAACCGAACCGTAGATGCTCTGATTATTCCATACGCTCGTAGACGGACGCTGGAGCTTGTCCTGAGCCTTTCTGGGTACGAAGCTGATAAAGATGCTTACCTCGAAGCGAAAGGCATCCTAGAACGTGCCGTAGCCGCCTTAGACGATGGACGCGACCCGGCAGATAACATCGAACGCATTGACGGACAGCTTGTGGAACTGTGAAAGGAGAAGAAGATGGACTTTACGAATGGATTCTATAAAGCCGAGAACCCTGTCGTTTTTGAAGAAGTGAAAACCTTCCTCCAGTCAATGGAACGGCGTGGGGCAACCGTAAAAGACTTAGACGATGCCATTGTGCAGCTAAACAATGTTTCGCACAGCATCAGCACAAACGCTCTCGTCAAAGCAGATGTGCTGGACGATTTACCGGATAACCCCTTTCGTTCCATGCTCAACGGAATGTTACAAAGCAAAGGGTAACTTAAACTTAATGTGGCTCTTAATCATTGTCATTGCAATTTTTGGTTTCCCTGATACAAAGTAACGGATGGAAAAATCATTTAACCTCAGCAAAGTTGTTAAAATGATATTGACTGTACAACAGAAAGGTGTATAATCGTATCAAATGAACATCCGAACTTACCGATCGGGAGGATATGCCACAATGAGTGAACAAGAAAGAGCTAAGATTGACCGATTTATCGCATGGCTGTTGGAACACCCTGATAAGATTCCGGCAGCGGAGCAAGCTTTAGACCTGGAATAACAGAAAACCCCTTGCACAGAGCTACACCAGCCCGGCACAAGGGGTTTTTATTTTACCGGGTCAGAACCACTTCTTTTTTCGGTTTCTACGGTAACGATATTTTCTGCTGTTGCCATATAGCACACGGTCGTTGCCTTTTAACAAGGCCTGCATGAACCAAAAGCAAAAGGCACAGCCGCACAACAAGTAATACACGGGCTTGCCTCACATCTTCTCGATCAGATTCATCAGCGCTTCACGCTGCGCTGTCGGCATAGATTCAAGCTTTTTTCTAATCCGCTCCACTGCTGCAACGACTTCACTTTGCGGCTGCTGGGGCGGGTTTTCTTTTTGGTCGCCAGTGAGAAGGTAGTCTACAGTAACGCCAAAGTACTGCGCCAATTTAACTGCATTCTGATTGGTCGGCTTTGCATCGTTCCCTGCATTTGCTTCGGTTCTCCAATAGCTATAAGCAGATTTCGGAACGCCAGCTTCAGTCAAAGCACGAGATGGCTTTACTCCCTTTTGCTCACATAGCCTTACGAAATTATCAAAAAACACAAAACATACCTCCAGCGTTTGTACAAGATGACAAAGTTCTACCACTTGAACAAAAACACTTGAAAAGTTCTACTACTTGTGCTTTAATAAGGCTACCGGGTTCAATCGGTAGAACAAATTAAAGACTTTGAACAAATAGAAGAACGTTCGATAATGTTTTTGCTTGACACCATAATATTATCATATTCTTTCAAAAAGTTCAAGTACTAGAACAAGAAAGGAGAAAAAATTTGCTTCCTAAGTGGACAGGCGATGTTGTGGGAACGCTTCACGTTAACAGCATCGAAATCAGAGAGCTTGCTGCAAAAATGGGATGCGCACCGGAATACTTGGGAAAAATCCTGAACGGTAAGCGTGAACCTAAAAATGCGGAAGCTAAGGTGAAAGAAGCTCTGGAAGAGCTGTTGAATGAAAGAAAGGGGGAATAAGTGGTATGGAACAGATTACCACCTTAAAGGTAGACCTTGAGTACCCGGACGAAGCGCACCACGCCATTGACGAGGCAACAAAGGCCTACGAGGAAAGCAAAAAGCGCTGGGATGCTTTTGAAATCAACGAAGCCAAAAGCAAAGCACGGGACATTTTGTACAACCTGTGCAATGAAGGCTACAGTATGATCTGGACGGTCACGGATGGCGCTGTCGGCCTAACGATC
>CATVQN010000244.1 GCA_958346135.1 uncultured Eubacteriales bacterium
TCTTTCGTTAAACAGTGATAAGCCGATGGACGTTTTCGGCTCCCGTTGGGAAAAATATCTGGAGCGGATGCGAAAAAATTGGAACAGCATCGTTCGTCCCGGAGATTTGGTGATTGTACCGGGCGATATTTCCTGGGCGATGTATCTCCAGGATACGAGGGCGGATTTTGAATATATTCATCAGCTAAACGGCCAAAAGCTGCTGCTTCGGGGAAATCATGACTATTGGTGGACAACACTGAGTAAGATGGAAAAATTTATTGAAGAAAATCATTTTGATACCATTCATTTTTTGAAAAATACCGCGTTTCTCTGGGAGGATACCGCCATCTGCGGAACCCGGGGCTGGACCATTGCCCATGCAGGTTCTTCCGAGGAGGATAAAAAGCTCTATGAGCGGGAACGGCAGCGCATGATTCTCTCGCTGGAGGAGGCGAGAAGCCTGCATCCGAAAGAGATTTTAACGGCCTTTCACTATCCGCCGGTTGAAACGCAAAAGACCTCTATGGGATTTTTGGATATTTTAAACAGCTATGGTGTAAAGGAATGTATCTTTGGACATCTTCATGCCGCGGCGCATAAGTTTGCTCCCCAGGGGATGGTTCATGGCATTCGGCTACGGTTGGTATCCTGTGATTATTTGAATTTTATGCCCCTTTTGGTGAAAAAATAATAAATTCTGTAAAAAAACTTGCATTTTTAAAATTTTATGATATAATTCTATAAGTATGTATATCGATGTAGTATTTTAATGAAGTAGAGAGGAATGTTTAGGATGAGTACAGTAGAAAAAGTTGAAAAGAATGTTGTGAGCTTTGAATTTTCCGTTTCTGCCGAAGAGTTTGAAAAGGCAGTGGAGAAAGCTTATCGTAAGAATGTTGGAAAAATCAATGTTCAGGGCTTTCGGAAAGGCAAGGCGCCGCGTCAGATTATTGAAAGATATTACGGAAAAGAAATATTTTATGAGGACGCGATAAACATTGTGCTTCCTGCTGCATATGATAAAGCGATAGAAGAAAACAGCATTTCCCCGGTGGATCAGCCTGAAATTGACATCAAAGGCGAAATCAGCAAGGAGAATGGTGTGACCTTTACCGCAAAGGTTACGGTAAAGCCGGAATTTGAAATGGGTACTTACAAAGGTATCCAGGCAACCAAGGTAACGCACCGTACGCTGAAAAAGGATGTGGATGCGGAAATCGAAAAGCTGAGAGAGAGAAATGCCAGAATTGTTCCGGTAGAGGATCGTGCCGTTTTAAAGGACGATATCGTGAATATCGATTTTGAAGGCTTTACAGACGGTGTTGCTTTCGAGGGCGGCAAGGGAGAAAACTATGATTTGACCATTGGCTCAAACCAGTTTATTCCCGGCTTTGAGGATCAGCTCATCGGTGCGAACACCGGCGATGAGGTAGAAGTGAACGTGACTTTCCCGGAGGAATATCATGCAGAGGAGCTCAAGGGCAAGCCGGCGGTATTCAAGGTGAAGATCAACGGTATTAAAGTAAAGGAATTGCCGGAACTCGATGATGAGTTTGCAAAGGATGTCAGTGAGTTTGATACCTTGGAGGAGCTTCAGAAGGATACCAAAGAAAAGCTTGCGACCGCAAATAAGGAGCGGGCAGCGCACGAGACAGAAGAAAATGTAATCAATGCGGTTTTGGCGGCTACCGAGATTGATATTCCGGATGCCATGGTGGAAACCCAGATTCAAAATATGATTCGTGATTTTGATATGCAGATGCGCTATCAGGGTATGGATTTGAATCAGTATATGCAGTATACCGGAACCACAATGGAAATGCTGAAGGATCAGTTCCGGGAAGAAGCGCAAAAGCGCGTGAAAACCTCTCTGATTTTGGAAAAAGTATGTGAATTAGAAGGAATCCAGGCAAGCGATGCCGAAGTAGAAAAAGAATATGAGAAGACAGCAGAGAGCAGCGGCATGAAGGTAGAGGACGTTAAAAAATACATTTCAGAGGATGATATTCAGGATCGTATTAAGGCGCAAAAGACGATTGACTTCCTGGTGAGCAACGCAAACTTTAAATAAGCGTGGCTTAGCTGCCGGATGGAAAATGCCGGAGAGATTGTATAACGTAAGGTTGATTTGGGTATATTATCCGGGTCAGCCTTATTGTGATATTTTACACATAAAATTCCTGTGAATGAAAAACCAGACTGCCGGTGTTGCGGGCAAGGTTTTTCGTTCCGGGCCGCGGCCATAAATTCATATTTGTGCCGGTTGCGGATAAGATACCCGGCTTGCCCGCAGCATCGGGATCAATCGAAGTAAAAAGCGGGCAGAAAGGCTATGATATACATGATGGATCCATTGAAAAGCAGTTTAGTACCTTATGTCATTGAACAGACCGGCAGGGGCGAACGCTCCTACGACATTTTTTCCAGACTTTTAAAGGACAGAATTATATTCCTGTCCGATGAGGTCAACGATGCCACCGCAAGCTTAGTGGTTGCTCAGCTTTTATTCCTGGACAGTGAGGACCCGGATAAGGATATCAATTTGTACATTAACAGCCCCGGCGGTTCGGTGACGGCGGGTATGGCAATTTATGACACCATGCAGTACACCAAGGCGGATGTGTCTACCATCTGTGTAGGTATGGCGGCATCCATGGGTGCATTTTTGCTGTCCTCCGGTGCCAAGGGAAAGCGGTTTGCTCTTCCCAACAGCGAAATTATGATTCACCAGCCTTTGGGCGGAATCCAGGGACAAACCACCGATATGCAGATCCATGTAG
>CATVQN010000245.1 GCA_958346135.1 uncultured Eubacteriales bacterium
CGGATAGCCTGCGGTGTAATCGGACTGGAAAAAGATATGGGTTAGTTTGTATAGATGCCAGCCGCATTCCCATTGTGCCGGAGAACAAATTCTTGACAAAATAAGGCGAAGCCTTTATAATGAAACTAATTGCAAAGTGCTGCGGGATAAGACTCGCAGCGCTTTTCTAACTGCCAGGCAGAAAATGTGGAAAAGGGGATGGAAATCTTGGAGAGTATCAATGAAATATTCGGCTGTATGGTTTTCGATGCTGCATCGATGAAAGAACGTTTGCCGAAGGATACCTATAAGCAGGTTATGCGCACCAGGGAAGAGGGTGTGCCTCTCACGCGGGAGGTGGCGGACGTTGTTGCCAATGCTATGAAGGACTGGGCCATTGAAAAAGGGGTTACCCATTTTGCACATTGGTTTCAGCCTATGACCGGGGTGACAGCGGAGAAGCATGACAGCTTTATTGCGCCGTCCGAGCAGGACAAGGTGATTATGGAGTTTTCCGGCAAGGAACTGATTAAAAGCGAACCGGATGCCTCCAGCTTTCCCTCCGGCGGATTGCGCTCTACCTTTGAAGCGCGGGGCTATACTGCGTGGGATCCTACGGCCAATGCTTTCATTAAAGACAACATCCTTTGTATTCCTACTATATTCTGCTCTTATACCGGAGAGGCGCTGGATAAAAAGACGCCGCTGATGCGGTCGCTGGAAACACTCAATACGCAGGCGTTGCGGATCTTAAGGCTCTTTGGCCATACCGAGGTGAAACGGGTCACTACCACGGTGGGACCGGAGCAGGAGTATTTTTTAATTGACAGAAGTGTCGCTGCAAAGCGTCCGGACATTACCTACACTGGCCGTACCCTGCTGGGAGCCATGCCGCCGAAGGGTCAGGAGTTGGATGACCACTATTTTGGGGTGGTAAAATCCAGGGTTTCCGAATATATGCGGGATCTGGACCGAGAGCTGTGGAAACTGGGAATTTTGGCGAAAACCAAGCATAACGAGGTAGCTCCGGCGCAGCATGAACTGGCGCCTATCTTCTGTGCGGGGAATATTGCCACCGATCACAATCAGCTGACCATGGAGCTGATGAAAAAAATTGCGGAAAAGCATTCCATGAAGTGTCTGCTTCATGAAAAACCCTTTGCTGGCGTCAATGGCAGCGGCAAACATGATAATTGGTCGATTTGTACCGATACCGGACTTAATCTTTTGGATCCGGGAAAGCACCCTCATGAAAACCTACAGTTTTTGACTTTCCTTTGTGCGGTGATCAAGGCGGTGGATGAATATCAGGATCTTTTGCGGATGGCGGTTGCCACGGCCGGCAACGACCATCGGCTGGGAGCTTCAGAAGCGCCGCCGGCAATTATCTCCATCTTTTTGGGTGATGAGCTCACCGGGGTTTTGGAATCCATTGAGACAGACAGCGACTATATCACTCGGAAGCGAGAAATCATGGAGGCTGGCGGTGTGGATGCCGTACCTAACTTTACGAAGGATACCACGGACCGAAACCGTACCTCGCCCTTTGCGTTTACCGGAAACAAGTTTGAGTTCCGGATGCCGGGCTCCAGCTTGTCGATATCCGGTCCCAATTTCCTGCTCAATACTGCGGTTGCTGAGATTCTCAGTCAGTTTGCGGATGAATTGGAGTCTAAGCTCGGTGAGAATTTTGACAAAGAGGTCTATGCGCTGCTGCGGCGGACGATAAAAGACCATAAGCGGATTATCTTTAACGGAAACAACTATGCGGACGAGTGGGTGGAAGAGGCGAAACGCCGGGGTCTTTCCAATCACAGGAGTACGCCCGAGGCACTGCCCGCCTTTATTCAGGAAAAGAATCTAAGGCTGTTTGAGAAACACCATATTCTTACCAAAGACGAGGCCTATTCCCGCTATGAAATCAATCTGGATAATTACAGTAAGGTGATTAACATTGAGGCAATGACCCTTTTGGAAATGATTCGGCGCAGTGTTCTTCCTGCCGTCAGCGGTTATGTACATAGCCTGAGCGACTCGGTAGTCGCCAAAAAACAGGCTTGTATCGATGCCAGCTGTGATATGGAAGAAACGCTGATTCGGCGACTTTCCAATCAGGTTTCCGTTCTGTTCCGGGAAACGGAAGAGCTGGAACAACGGGTGGGCAGAGCCAAAGAGATGGAGGATAAACAAAAACAGGCTGAGTGTTACCGCGACAGCGTACTGGCGCAGATGGATGTGATTCGCAGTATTGCAGACGATATGGAGGTTTACACCCCGAAAGAGGTGTGGCCATTCCCCACTTACGGAGAATTGTTGTTCAGTATTCAATAAAATGTGCAGGTGCTGTATGAACAGCGTGAAAAGCAAAATTTATTATTTCATAAGTACGACCCCTGAAACCTTACCATTTCAGGGGTTTTTGGTTATGTGGATTGCTTGTTATACAGGAGGCCGGAAACCTGCCGGCGGGCATTTAAAATGGCATACGCATATAAAATTTACATATATGAATTTTTCGTCATTTTTGCAATGTGATAAAAGACGGGGGCAGCTATTATAAATTGGTTTATTATACAATAGAAAGAGGTGGAATTTTATGAAGAAAATAAAACGAATGAGTATGGGGTTGATTGTTTGGTCATTATTATCATTTATTTCGGTTTCTTTTGCGCAAGATAACACAAGCATTTTAACAAAAAACTGTATTAAATGCCTACTGAATAAATAAAAACCTGCATTATTGCTGACTTTTGAGGGAATATGTGATAT
>CATVQN010000246.1 GCA_958346135.1 uncultured Eubacteriales bacterium
ATAGTACATTGATAAGGAAGTGGATTTTCATGATAACATCAAAACCGACCACGCCGCAAAGCCAGCGTATGAAAGGAATTCTTGCCATTCTCTGCGCTGCATTTTTCTTTGCACTCATGACAGCCTTCGTACGGCTGGCCGGCGATCTGCCTTCGGTGCAGAAAAGCTTTTTCCGAAATCTTGTGGCATTGCTTTTTGCTACAGCCGTCCTTCTTCGTACTCCGGAGAAATTCCGCTTTGAAAAATCCAATCTGGGTGCCTTACTGATGCGCTCCGTTTTCGGAACCATAGGAATTTTAGGAAACTTTTATGCCGTAGACCACCTTTTACTCTCTGACGCCTCGATGCTCAATAAGCTGTCGCCGTTCTTTGCCATTATTTTCTCATTTCTTCTTTTAAAAGAAAAGATGCGACCCATTCAGATTTTGGCAGTGGTTCTTGCCTTTATCGGCAGTCTGTTTATTATCAAGCCCAGCGGCCACGGTCTGCTCTCTGCGGGAGCCTTTGCCGGCGTTCTGGGCGGTCTCGGTGCCGGCGTGGCCTACACCTATGTCCGAATTCTGGGAAAGCGAGGAGAGCGAGGTCCGTTTATCGTCTTTTTCTTTTCCGGATTTTCTTGTATTGCAACCCTGCCGTTCCTAATTTTTGACTATCATCCCATGAGCCTGACGCAGGTTTGCTTTCTGCTTTTAGCAGGGCTCTCGGCTGCCGGCGGCCAGTTTTCGATTACCACCGCCTACACGTTTGCGCCAGCCAAAGAAATTTCCGTCTTTGACTACACCCAGGTAATTTTTGCCGCTGTCTTAGGCTTCTTCCTGTTCGGACAAGTGCCGGACCTCTATAGTCTGTTGGGGTATTTCATCATTTGCAGTGTCTCGGTGGCCATGTTTTTCTATAACAAAAAATGTATTTTATAAATCGTAAGAGGTGATAATCTATGTACTTTGATGATTTAAAATTAGGCGATACCATTGAAATTTCGCCGGCAGTGATCGAGAAAGACGAGATGATTGACTTTGCTAAAAAATATGACAACATCCCGCTGCACACAGATGAGGACTACGCAAGGACGACCCATTTTGGAGGATTGATTGCACCCGGTGTTATGTCGTTTCTGGCGGTATGGGCAAAATATCTTGAAGCGGATGTGTTTGCCGATGAACTGATTGCGGGTAAATCCACGAAAATCGAATGGTTTAAGCCTGTTTTTGCAGACGATGTTTTAACAGGCAAAGGCACCATAACCAAACTGACCAAACGCAGTGAACGAAACGGAATTGCCGAACTCACCATCAAAGCTTATAACCAGCACGGAGAGCTTGTGCTGACCGGCACAACAGAGGCCATTGTGAAATGTAAACGGACATAAAAAATTCCGGCGAATTTTACTGGCCAAAAAACAACGGCGGCGCAGCTCTTCGCTGTATATGTACGGAGCGTGGATTGTTTCTCGGATATTACCGATGTAAAATGGAAATGTGAGGTGAGAAAATTGGATTTAAACAAAAGCGGAAAACTCCTTCGGGATTTGCGAATATCCAAAGGAATGACCCAAAAACAGGTTGCCGAGCAATTAGGCGTCTTACCAAAAACAGTTTCCAAATGGGAAACAGGCCACGGTTTTCCCGATGTTTCTGCGGTATCGGCGTTGGCAGATATTCTGGGCGTAAGCGAAAGAATCCTTTTGTCAGGCGACCTCATAAAAAACATGGAGGAAGTCGGTAATATGAAAAAAACAAAATTTTATGTGTGCCCGCATTGCGGCGCAATCATGCAGGGAACCGGTGAATTTCAGCTTGTCTGCTGCGGAAAACCGCTTGCGCCGCTACAGGCTGCACAGGCAGATGACGAACATACTATTCACGTCTCAGAAATAGAAAATGATTTTTATATCACGTTTCATCATGAAATGACAAAGGAACATTTTATCAGCTTTCTTGCGTATGTTACCTTTGACAAGGTGCTTTTAGTAAAATTATATCCGGAGCAGGACGCTTCGGCTCGTTTTTCGAAAATGCACGGCGGTATATTTTATTATTATTGCAATCAACACGGTCTTTTTCTATATAAACCGGATAAAAGACCAAAAGGTTCCTCTGCCCGAAAGGCAAGTCTAACATCGCTGATGTCCGCATTTTCAAGAGCCTATCATTTTGAAAACAGTGAGAATCCCATTTTCAGGGATTCTATCGCAAGGAAACTATTTTCTGACAAAGAATTTCAACAAATGGAACAATATATTGTATCCGGCGGCCATGATGTAAAAACGTATGTCAATGACCAGCTTGCTCCGACTCCGCTTGCCAGAGCCAGGTTTTGTGAAGACAGTCTGGATACCGCCGTAAAAACAGGTACAGAGCAATATGTCATACTCGGCAGCGGACTTGACACCTTCGCTTTCCGAAACAACTATAAGTCTATTCACATTTATGAAATTGACAGAGAAATAACGATGTATGAAAAAAAGCAGCGCCTCAAACGGGCAAAACTCGAGCTTCCTGACAATGTACAATTCCTCTCTGCCGATTTATCGCAGGAAACGATGGAAGACGTGCTCAAAAAGACCGACTTTGACAAAAACAAAAAGACTTTATTTTCCTGTCTTGGTCTGCTCTACTATCTGACCAAGGACGAAATTGGAAAGCTGCTTGAAGGTATAGCGGCAGTTGCCGCAGATGGCAGTACGGTCGTGTTCGATTTTGCAGAC
>CATVQN010000247.1 GCA_958346135.1 uncultured Eubacteriales bacterium
CCGGAATCTCCAGCACCTCTCTTGCGTTGTCAATGGATAAATAAATCCGTATCATAGGCATCTCCTTACATGGTACTTAAAATCATTTTCACCCTGCGAACCATATCTTCCACGCCATCATCCACGCCGCCGGCATGAATGGTGATATAAAAAGTGTTTTGGTTTGATGTTCCTGTTTTCGGAAGCGGCTCCACACTGGCTCCTTTCGGAAGATGCAAAAGCTCAGGGCCACCATCTCCTACAATTACGTTTCCGGCGCTCCGAATCACACCGCCGGATGCCAAAAGCGGAATCTTCGGGATATTGATTCCAAACTTTTTCCCGCCAAGTCCGGGCACCCAGGACGGAATATCAAACTGCAGTTTATTTGCGCCGGTTATAAGACCGTTGAGCGCACCGATAATCTTGTTGATGGATTGCTTTGCAAAGCCCGCAATGCTGTCCCACACATTTCCTACAAAATCCTTGACGCCTCCGAATATACTTTTGATTTTCCCAACCACTTCTCCAAGTTTACCGCCGGTCATGGCATTGATGGCGTCATATCCAATAGAATAATACTGCTTGATTCCCTCCATGGCGCCAAAGACAACACCCTTGATGCCGCCGCCGTGTTCTTCGTACGTTCTGCGTACCGCATCCAGCTTTGACCTGGTATAGCTCTTAATTCCGTCTAAGGCATTTCCCGCCGTTGACTTAATACCGTTCCAGGCGCCTACGGCCTTGTCCTTAATCCCGTTCCATAGATTGGAAAACCACTGACCGATACCGGAGAATGCTTTTTTGATTGTCTGAATACTGGATACAAAGAACTGTTTTAATCGGTCCCAGTTTTTCACCACGGCAATAATGCCGAGAACAAGCAATGCAAGTGCCGCAATGACGAGGCCAAGCGGATTTGCAGTAAATACGGCGCTTAATCCTCCCTGTGCGATTGTAGCAATTTTTACGGCTGCTGCCATCGCAAGAGTAATCCCACGGTAGGTTGCGATGGCACCGACCACAACACCGATAATCGGTCCAAGCACATTAAAATGATCCTTCAAAAATCCAACTGCTGCTCCCGCAATATGGCATCCGCTCTTTATCATCTCTAATCCTGTCTTTGCATAAGGTGCTATAACATCAATGGCACCGGTGATCCACTGCTGTGCGGCAGGAATTTTTCCTGCAAGCCATCCGAAAAAGTCTGTCAAAAGCGGATAGAGCTTATTTCCTATCTGTTCCTGCACATCACCCCATGCGTTTTTCATCTGGATAATACGTCCCTCCGGTGTTTGCGCCATACGCTGGGCAAGCCCTCCGAAGTTCTGTCCTAATACCTCAACCAAGGCAGCCGCTTTTTGGCTTTCCGTTCCGGTTTGCAGTATTTTCTTTTGGGTGTCGTTAAAGGTGACACCAACTCTCGTTAATGCGCCTACGTTGCCGCTCATTACCTTGCCGACAAGATTTGCCGTCTGCTGCATCTGATCCTGGGAAACATTCACACCATAGGTCGCAACGGCCAAATCATTCATCGCAGGCATCAGCGTCTTGATGCTGTCAGCCTGCATCTGAAAGCTGGCAAGCTGCGAAGCACCAACCATGGAAACCTCGTCTCCTACCGTGGTCACGCTCTGCAAAGCAGATGAATAACTTTTAATGGATTCCACGGCACCCTTTGTGGTTCCCTTCACATTCATCATCAGCTGATCCAGTCTTTCCTCTGCCTTGACCTGATCATTTGCCGCATCAATACAGCTTTGTCCAAACTGTACAATCTGTCTTGCACCGGCATAGGCCGCAACGGTAGTTACCGCTCTTTTTGCCAGAGATGCCATACTTGTACCCATCTTGTCATAGGTCTTGCTCTGCACGCCCATTTTTGCGGCGGTATCGGACAGCTTTGTCTTTAGCGTACCGAGCTTTTCCTCCGCTTTTTTGACATTTGCAAAAAAGTTATCCGCACGCAGAACAAAGGTTGCACCGATGCTCTTTCTGCCTCCTGCCATGGTTTCACCTCCCTTGCTGATTGATCTCTTGTATCATCTTTTGCCGCTCTTCCATGGCGAGCATCATACTCGCCATATAAAACATCTGGTTTATCGGCGGCAACGCCTGTATCTGCTCCGGCATAATCCCCTTTTCCAGGTAATAATGGAGCATATACAGGTCGTCATCGCCACTGATTAGTTTTTTAATTCGGATACCGGCATAACGCTGCCGTCATCATATCCTGCGAGCTTTAAAATCTCGATGGACAGCGCCGCAATTTCTCCGGGCTGAAACAGCGCACGCACGACTTCAAACGGCTCTGCCGCACCGTATGCCTCACGCAGCGCAGGATCCTTCAGGTTCGGATTGACGCAGCACTGATAGATAAGATACTCGTTTCCGCCGTCATCGCCCATCTTGACGGCATCTGCCGTCATTTCTATGGTGGGCGCTTTTACCTCGATCACGCCGTCTAAGGATTTCACATAGAACTCTGCGGTTTTCCGCTTTTCATGCTCCATCCGCTTTTGTTCCTTTTTGGCAATCAGCTCCTGCAGTGTAATTTTTCGATGCTTTGTATTTCCCATATGACACCATCCTCTCTTATTGCTCTTCGACCGAGTCTAAATAATCAAACGAGGTAAACCCGCCGGAAAATTCATCCTCTGCTATTTTCCCGTTTTCAAATTTGCTTAAGGTTAGGTCGTTAAACCAGCAGTTGTGCAGAGCCA
>CATVQN010000248.1 GCA_958346135.1 uncultured Eubacteriales bacterium
CTGAGCAATCGCCTTTTCATAATTAATTAGTCCTCCTTTTCATTTATACCGACTGTGCGGTTATTGGATAATTTTTTTCCTATTATAATATTACATCTTTATCCTTTTGTTTCCAGTTCCGTCAGATCAAAATGGAACTGCATCGCAAGTGATGCAAACAACCGGTGCATAATCTTCTCCGAGATTTCCCTAATATCCAACGAGAGGACAAATGCCAGCGCTTGGTCGATTTCCTCCTTGGGAACATTATATGCACGCAGTGCCATGGTAAGAAACTTGGTCAGCTTCTTTTCCAGCGTAAAATACTGGTCGCACTTTCTTGCCATAAACCCACTCATGATGCCGGACGAGCCGATTTCGAGCTCATAAAAATCACTCGCCGCACAATCGGTATTGTACGGCAGAAAGATCTGCTCCAACTCGTCTGCCGTACTCTTGCGGATGTGTTCCACCGCCGCAGGGTTGGAATACGCCGCAACATAGACCTCCCGTATGTTTTCGTTCAGTTCGGTCAGGGTCAGTTGTATCGCCGTCTCCGCCGCATAGACAAATACCGGCTTCAGGTCTTGTCCGCCAAGACTGCGTGCCGCATCAAACTGACCATCAAACATGATTTGCGTCAACTCCAGCAAGACCCCCTCTTTGTTGACAAAAATATTCTGGAAGGACGAGATGCTCACCCCTGCCACTTTGGAAATCTGTGCCAGCGTCGTTTTGCCGTATCCCTGTTCCAAAAACAGACGGACACACGCCGCCAAAATGGACTCTTTGACCTCTTCCCGCGTTCTCCTCTGTGCCATAAAATCCCCCCTCGCATAAAGTTATGGTAAATTTACTAAAATTATACCATAATCTAGTTGATTTTTCAATACCTAAATTTTTTATGAATGCAAATAAATTTTTTAAAGCGGTAATCGCCTTGCATTGTGTATGTGCCGCCAAATTCTCCGCCCACAACGCCCCAAGCGTTTGCATAATCCAGAAACCATTTCTTCGGCTTGTCGGTCAGGGCGTTTGTCAACAAATCTCGGCTTTCAAAAAAAGGCCTTGCGGTGACTGATGCATGTGTGTTAATTTTTTACCCTCTGCCCATGCATTAAGCTGCTTTGTAGTACTCACCAAATGAATCGTATCATAAAACAAGCCTTGCAATCGGCTCACAATCCGAAGAACGATCATTTCTTACGGTCATATATTTTCACTCCACTCAGGCTCCTTAAATCCAACTAACACTTTATTTTCTCCAACCAGAAGCGGTCTTTTGACCAGCATCCCGTCGGTTGCAAGGAGCTTTAACTGTTCCTCCTCACTCATTGCAGGCAATTTGTCCTTTAATTGCATAGACTTGTACAAAAGCCCGGAGGTATTAAAGAATTTCTTTAGCGGCAATCCGCTTATTTTGTACCATTCTCTCAATTCTTCATAGGTTGGATTATTTTCCTTTATATCACGAAGTTCGTATTTTACATGATTGTTATCAAGCCAAATTTTCGCCTTTTGACACGTTGTGCATTTGGGGTAGCAGATAAATTTCAACATTAGAATCAACTCCTTTTGCTGAACATTTTACCATATACTGCTGATAAATTCAATTCTATATTTTTTGACAAAACTTTTTTTAAGATTTTCAGCCTCTCTTTTCACAGACTGCTTATTGCCCTTTTCGTATCTGCACGGGTTTTGCTGCCAATGATTACAAGCCGGAATAAACGCTCGGTTTCTAATCATGGCACGTTTTGACATTGAAATTTATGATATGCTTCTTTTGTAGCCGGCGCCGGCTGCTAATTCTCTGCAAAAAGCAGTTATCAAAGGAGTGATTTCTATGTCATTATGGTATGACAAAAAAGGAAAAAGCTATGCCTCCAAGGGTTCCTCCTCCTGGGTCAAATACTATGCTGAGCATTTGATTTCCGTTTTAAAGGAGGAGCTTTTATCCAAATTCACCCGGCACTATAACGGAACGGAGGGAAAGCATAAGGCTGAGCACGTTATGTACGATGACACCACCTCGGTCAAGTCCATCATTTTAAGCAACCAATCTACCTCCAACAGCCAGATCTCCGCACTGGAAACAGCGCTGACAACAGGACTGAATGCCAAGGTGGATAAAGAAGGCGGAAAGGGATTATCCTCCAACGATTTTACCGATGAGGAAAAATCTAAGCTCAGCAAAGGGGTGCTGGCAATGGAAAATCTCGTTCTCCTTGGCGGCAGCGCATATTATTCTAATTTAAAGGAATGTCTTACCGCAGCTTCCGAATGGCTTGGGGAAAATGCTTTTCAATATGAAGTTTATGCAATATCCGGAAAAGCAGGTAATGACAAAAGATCAAAACTAGTCAAGCTGGAATATCCGGGACAGGTTCTTTCGGCAAAAATGACCGTTGATTTTACACAGAGCGGCTCAAAGCTGCGGATCTTTGCCCACGCATGGTCAGAGAGCCCGGAGGATACCGGAGATTATGTTCTTTATAAAACGGTAACGCTGACCAGTGATGATGTCGGAACAACCTATACACCGACACTTGCATTTTCCGACTGGATACCGCATGTTCTAGGGACAAAAAATAATATGGAGTACACACCAACCTCCGATTATCATCCTGCAACGAAAAAGTATGTGGATGATACGGCAGAAAAGCCGGAGAACAAAGGCCGGGCGGGCG
>CATVQN010000249.1 GCA_958346135.1 uncultured Eubacteriales bacterium
CATCTCTGTGATTTTCAGCTTTTCTCTCCCGGCCAGGGCCACCGTATCCCGCAGACGCAGCGTTCCGCTGTATAGCCGCAGATAGACAAGCCTCTGGCCGCAATCTGTATACTCCACCTTAAAAACTCTACCGCACAGGGCGGCGCTCCCCTGTTCCTTGGTCGATTGGAACAGCCCTATCACCGCATCCATCAACTGTTGAATGCCAAGGCCGTTTTTGGCGCTACCATGATAGACCGGGAGCAGGGAGGCGTCTTGAACTCGCCGCTGTTCTTCTTGCGCAAGTTCTTTCTGACTGATTGATTCTCCTGCGATATACTTTGCCAATAACTCATCGTTATTTTCGATGACCGAATCCCACACCTCTGCACTAGTGTTTTCTGTCAGAGTTATTTTCGAGGACAGCGACACTGTCTGCTTGATGATAATATCGGCGGAGAGCTTATCCCGAACAGACTGATATACGCTCTCCAAATCAATGCCAACCTGGTCGATCTTGTTGATAAAGATAATGGTGGGGATGTTCAATTTCCGTAGGGCATGGAACAGAACACGGGTCTGGGCCTGCACGCCATCTTTAGCGGAGAGCACCAAGATGGCCCCGTCCAAAACAGCCAGAGAGCGGTATACCTCTGCCAAGAAATCCATGTGGCCGGGAGTATCCACAATATTGACTTTACAACTGTGCCACTGGAAAGAAGTGACTGCCGTTTGAATGGTAATTCCACGCTGCCGCTCCAAAAACATAGTGTCCGTTCTCGTTGTCCCTTTTTCGACGCTCCCCGGCTCTGAAATGGTTCCGCTGGCATACAGCAGGCTTTCTGTCAGTGTCGTCTTGCCCGCATCTACATGGGCAAGAATCCCGATATTGATAATGTTCATGTCTATCCTCCATACAAGGCCCAAAAGGGCGCAAAAATCCCCAGCGGCAAATACTTTTACCGCTGGGGATCATGACTTCGGATACATAGAAACGCATTCAGCTAACATGAGCCGTTATCCGTCACGATATTTGATAAAAAGGCAAAAGCATTCTTAAATTGGGTACAAAAACCAAGCCCCTGCAAGGGGCAATTATTTTTGTGCCCATTATCAAATTTTATTTAAGAATACCTTGCCGCATGTTGAATAGACTCCTCAAATCAGGATGACAGCAGTATAGCATAGCACACTCTAAAATGCAAGAAGTTTTTACCCGCTGTCCCAAATAAATCAGGAGGGCATTCACCGGGACACCCTTCGATTTGGGGCCTCATGCGCAAATAATTTCTGTGTCCACGATTTCCGCCGCACACGCCCGAATATTGTTAGTCCCTCTGCAACTCATACCACAGACCGTTGCCCTCGTCAAAGATGTACTTTTCCATGAAATTACCTCCATTTTTTGTGATTATCGTGCGCCTACCCTCATTTTTGACCTTGCACCCCATTTCTGCTCCTTTTCGACCTGTTCCTGCTGGTAAGCTGCCTCCAGTATCCTGTCCGCCTGTTCCGGGCCAATGGCCCGTCTGACCCGCTCATAGTCCCTGACTTGCCCTTTCAAGCCGTCCCTCTCGGCACAAACCTCATAAATCCTGGCTGACAGGGAGCCGTTCTTACTGACCTCACGATCATAGGCGCTCTGCAACCGCTCAAACTTGCTCTTGAGGTCGAAGTAGGCCCGGTAGACGGAGCGCAGCACCTTGACGATCTTCTCCCAAAGGGGCTTGGCCTTTTTCTCCCGGTAGGACTTGGCCGATTCCAGCGGCCCCGCCTCCGGCAGCGTCCGCTCCGGGTCGTCGGAGAAGTCCGCCGCCAGTTTCTCCATGCCCTTGAGCAAGGGCGCTACATCGTCCAGCTTAGCCCTGGCCTGGGCCGCTTTCTTCTCAGCTGATGCTGCCTCCTTATTCTTTTTGTCGGCCTCAACCTGGGCCAGCGCCGACACCTCTTGAAGCTGTGCAAGCCGTTCCTGCTCACGCTCCGTCTTGAACTGCGTAACAGTCAAATGTTCTTCGGAACTACCACGTTCCCCACGCTCTACATCGTCATAGCCAGCGGAGCGCATATGCTCAAAGAAATCATCTTGCAGGACACTGTACGACTTTCGTAGAACGGGTTTGCCCTTAGCTGTGCGTAACGGCTCCCCGGTGGTTTCGTCCAGAATGGGCTTGGACGCCCACTTCTTGCTCATGCTCACCTGCATGATCGTTTCCTTGACCTTGCCCACCAGGGACTTGTCCTTGCACCGCTTTGTCCAGCGTATCTCCTTCTCCACTACCGGGATATAAACCACATGGAGGTGGTAGTGGTACACGTCCTCCCCCAGCGCCTCGGACATGGCCCGGTTGCGCTCGTCAGCGTGCATGACCGCCGACAAAATATACTGCTCTCCGCCCACGATTTTGATTGCGGCTTTGTATGCTTCGGTGTAAAATTGTTTTGCAAAGTCATAGCCGCCGTGGTTGTAGAAGTAAGCGGAGTTTACGTCAAAGACCAGCTCACCATATCGAAAGGCATCCTCCTTGATACCACGAGTGGAAATCACGCCATCAGCCTCCATTCGAGCAAACATCTCTCGATACCCGGCAGACGGGGTTTTGAAATGGACATTGAGCGGCGTCCGCTCCAGTACAATGTCCTGATTGACATAGGAATCCTT
>CATVQN010000250.1 GCA_958346135.1 uncultured Eubacteriales bacterium
TTTTGTCCTGCCCGTTAAAATGAAGTTTCTTGCACTCCTTGCTGCAATCGGATTGCTTCTCATGCTGATTACCGGTTCCTGGGCAGGGCGCATCGCCTTGCTTGTCGCATTGGCAAATGTTCTTTTGTTCTTCTCAAGCGACTTTATCGCTATGATAAAAAATGCCAAACGCCGGTATGCGTTTCGAAAAGGCTCCGGTAATTTTCGAAGATAACGATGCCGTATTGAAAAATACAGTACGCATACAATACAGGAAATACACTTTATACGGTGCGGTGAAAATTGCCGCACCTTTTTTATAGGACTAAAACGGTCGTATGTCTGTCGCTAAGATAAAAAAATAAATTTTTTAATTTTAAAAGTTTAGAAAAAATTAAGATTTGTTTTATAGAAAAGATAGTACCTGCCTCTATAATAGTCCTTGTAAGACAGAGCTGTTACCGCAACCGGTTGTTTTCTTACTCTTACCTCTTTTGGAAATACGGCTCAGTTCCAAAAGAGAAATTATTGAGCCGGAAAGGCAGGAATTATCATGAAAACCTTCTTAAAGAAAAGATATGCAAAGGTGACCTGCTGCTTCCTTGCAGGAGCGGCGGTACTGACTGCAGCCGTATTTGCCAATTATGACAATGCCGGTGGCTACAGCGCATGTAAAAACGCTTTGAAAAACGTCCTCTACCAAAAAAACTTTACAACAAATATGAAAATGGAGGTTTGCCTGGACGACCAACTGCTTGCATCGGTCAATATAGAAGAACGCAGAGCAGCCGATGGTGAACCGTATCTCTATACCTCTCAATCCTCAAAAGAGCTCACGGATGACGGATCGTATACCACCTCCTGCAATGAGAGCTGGGAGTACACCGATCAGTATGTAAACAAGTACACAGACACATACGGTGAGGTTTCCGGTCATGTCAATCGCTATACCAACGACAGCAGCTCCCGTAACACCTCCATCTTAGACCCCGATAACAACACCGAGCAGAAGGCAATTGCCTTTGTGGAAAAAGTGGGTGACACCATGGTGGGTGATCTGAAAAACAGCTTTATCCAGACCGAATCTGTTGACGGCAATCGCACCTACCAAATCTCTTTGAGCGGTGCGCAAATGCCGGACTGGGTTTCCTCCGGCATCTCCCTCATGGTTGCCAGCTTTAAGGACAATATGGAGGATAGAAAACAATTCCGAGAAGATAATCCGGATTTTGATGCTGCATATTCTGAAGGAATCCTGGAGAGAAAGATATGTGATTCCATTTTCTTAAACAGCGATCCGATTTTGGACAGCATCTATGGAATCATGCGCATTGACAGCAACGATTTGCCCACATATGCCATGGGCAAAGCAGTGGTAACCGGCTATGACAGCGTAGGACAGGAGCACGCTCTGACCTTCTCTGTTGAGCTAAATTTCTTCGACATTGGTACCACCCGCATTGAACCGGCTGATCTCAACTCCATCCCCAATCTCAGTATTTATGACAGCCGAAATCGTCAAACCGTTTTACAAATTCCAAGGGATGCCTCAAAAGAGCAGGTACAGGATTTACACGAAGAAGCGGAGAGCCGTGCCTCTGACGGCGAAACAGTTATAATTCGAAATGCAAACGGCGAGGAAACCGTCATCTACGGCCGTGAAAATGCAAAAACTACAGATGAGGACTAATGGAATGACCGCCTGCAGCAGAGCTGGAAACAGCTCTGCTTTGCGGCGCTTACGCTATGCCTTTTCGGCAGATAGGAGAATACCATGGAATGTGTACTGGAAATAAAAAATCTGAAAAAGAAATACAAGAATAACCGGGGAGTGGAAAATGTTTCTCTCTCGGTTCATCGCGGTGAGGTGGTAGGGCTGCTGGGACCTAACGGCTCCGGAAAGACCACGACTATGCGAGTTGTGACCGGACTTGCCGCCCCCAGCTCCGGAACCGTAAAAATTTTCGGCGAGGACGTTCTGGAAAATTACGAAAAAGCCGCTGCCAAAATGGGGGCGCTCATTGAGATGCCCGCCATTTATCTGAATATGACCGCCTGGCAAAATTTAAAAATGGCCGCATCCTACTATGATGGCGTGGACGATGACCGGCTTCGTCATATTCTGGCTGTAGTGCATTTGGACAGCTATCGAAATGACAAAGCCGGACGTTTCTCTCTCGGTATGAAACAGCGGCTTGGAATTGCCCTCGCTTTGCTTTCAAACCCTGAATTTGTGGTTTTGGACGAACCCGCAAACGGACTCGATATTGAGGGAATTATCCAAATTCGGGAAATCGTGACCCGGCTTGCTATTGAACACGACGTTGCCTTTCTGGTTGCCAGTCATATTGCATCCGAACTGGAAAAAACCTGCCATAAAATTGCGGTCCTTCACGAAGGACGAATGCTTACCTTTGAAACGATGGAAAGCGCACTGCAGTTCCAGCCCACACTGGAGGATTATTTCCTAAGCGTGGTTCGCGAAGAAAGAGGGGGGATTGTCCTGTGAAAAAATATTTGGTTTGCACAAAAAATGAATTTAAAAAGCTATTATATCATAAAAAATACCTGGTCTTTTTATGTATTGGCATCGGAATCAGTCTGTTAAACATTTTAGGGAAGATTTTGCTAAGCAGAGCAAGCTCCGGC
>CATVQN010000251.1 GCA_958346135.1 uncultured Eubacteriales bacterium
TCATTGCTTCGTCATATTCTCCGCATTCTAAAAACGCCATAATAAAATTATGATACATGTAAGGAGTTACCATATTCATTTCAGGATCCAGCTCTACAAGCCGTTTTAATAAATCCTGGTTTGTCTCTTTGTCAAATACGCCGGCAAGAATCATCCAAACCTGTGACGCATAGGAAATCTGTTTTTCAGGGCCGCTTACAAAGAACCGTTGTTCTTGATCCCAAAGTATTTCCTTTGCTGCAGCAATAGCCACAGCAAGAGTTTCCTCCAGATAAATCGTGTCCTTTTCCAGCAGCTTTCCGAGCTCTATACCACATCTTAAGCAGTATATCAGAACAGCCTGGGCGCCGGCCTGCTTATTTAAGCCTTCCTTCCAATCCAGAAAGCATTCAATGTTATCGGCAACAATGTGGTTGTCCTCCATTTTTTCGATACCGATTTCAAGCTGCCGATAAGCTATTTCCCATAACTCAAGTGCAGTTTCTTTATCGCCGCTTTCCTTGAAATAGTCAAGTAAAATTGAGACAAAGAACAGCGCATAATCAAAGAGATAGGTGTCATCTACCAAATTTTCAGGCTCTGTAAACAGACACGCACCAACTTCGCCTTTTTCCATTCTGGTTCCCGCAAACAGGTATAAGCAGCGTTTAACAAGATCATAATTTTTATAAGTAACGTAGTTTGTAAGCGCTTGCAGCCGTAAATCACCTATCCACAAACGTCTGTCACGTTTGGGACCGTCTTCAAATACATCCTGCATACAGTCCTCAAGAGTTTTGAGACTTGCACGGTCTATTTTTCTTATCATATCGTCATCTGACGAAATTTCCGCAACGCTTTCGCCGTCTACAGAGGAAACTGCTTTAAATTCCATTTGGTCTATGACCGCCTGATATTTCATAGAGCTGTCAATCACCGTTATTTCAATGAACCGCATGGCATATCGTCTGGGGAGGGTTATTACGGCCGGAAGAACATCGATATGGAGCCATTCCTCCTGAATCCAGGAACGGCTTATCCAACCGTCATAATCCTCCGAACGATCTGTAATTTCTGCTGCGTTTTCCCCGAATTTCAGCTTTAAAAACAGCGGTGCATCAGGCGGACTTCCGGCGGAGGATAGATGCAAAGTCAGATAGCCTACATAATGATTGCCAAAATCAAGACATACCTTGTCCCCTTTTGAAAAGTGCATATCAGAAAGCACAGAAATATCCGTTTTTTTAACAACCTTGGCGAAACCGGCAGTGGTTTTTGCAATTTCTACAATGCTCTGCGGCTTGCGTATGTTTTCAATCAAGACGGGCTTTAATGCGTCCGCCTTATTTAAGAAATTTATGTCGGTAATTCTCTTCATTCCCGGAATCATACTATATTTTTCCATAATAGTCTCCTTATTTAGAATTTCTTTCTTCCAATTCTTTCATCATCTGCGGATAGTGCTTGTCCAGCTTATAAAAAGACATTGTAATCATATCCAGGACGATAAAGACAATCGGAATCCAGATATACATGGCTGAGATTGAAGTCAGTGCAGATGCGCTCTGGGACGCGGAATCGGCATTGAAACCGCCCCAACCGAGCAGCAGCGCCGAAAGGCTTGAGGCCAGTGCCATTGCAACCTTTCCGATAAAGCCGTTTGCCGCAGAAAGCGTTCCGGCAATATTGACACCGGTTTTCCACTCGCTGTAATCAACAGGATCGGGCTGCATGGAGAAATACACGGTTTGTCTCAGTCCGCTTCCGATGGCTGAGACGGCCACACCGGCCATGACAAGCGTAATGTTTTGACCGGCAAAGAAAATAAGGAGTAGTCCCGCAATTTGTACAAGCCCGCCTATTTGCATGACATCTCTTTTGATTAGTTTTCTTGTGAGAAACGGCACCGATAAATTTGCGGCAAGTGGAACCAGAGTTGTAATGGTAGCCGCAACCGAAGCCAGCGCCTGATTGTTGAGGATATATGTGAAGTAGTACACGATTGCACCCAGTTGGATGACATATCCTCCGAAAAACCAGACAATGTTTAGGGCAAACAGTCTCCAGGGGCCATTTGCAGCCAGAACCTTTATGTTTTTCAGAATATTTACCTTTTCGGTGCTTTCCCGCAAATTTGTTTCACGGGTGTTGAAGAAGGTAAAGAAGAACACCAGTGCACCGATGACACCGAAAATAAGCATAACCCATTTAAAACCGACCACCTCGCTGCCTCTTCCGAAGAATGCCACCAGCGGCAGTGCGAGGGAGCTTACTACAGTAGAACCTATCGAGGAGAAGCATATTCTCGTTGTGGCTAGATTGGTGCGTTCCTGCGCATCGTCTGTGAGCGCGGGCAGAATAGAGGCCATGGGGATGTTCACGACGGTGTATGACAATGACAGCAGTGAATACGTAATATATGCGTAAACGATTTTTCCGGTCATACTAAAATCCGGTACGTTAAATGCAAGAAATGCAAATAATGCAAACGGTACTGCACCGAATAAAATCCATGGCCTGGATTTACCCCAGCGGGTGTGGGTTTTGTCGATTAACATTCCGACAATCAGATCGGTAACGCCGTCTATGAATTTTGTAATGAGAAACATCAGTGCGATTGCTCCTGCATCCAGTTTCATCACGT
>CATVQN010000252.1 GCA_958346135.1 uncultured Eubacteriales bacterium
TTATCAGGTGCTTCAATAAATCTTCTGTCGGGATTTTTTTCTGGAGCAGCCCTTCCCTTAGGAGATTCGACGATTTTATGTGTATTGGGAGTCTCAGGTTCAGGAGATGGCTTCTGCGTATCATCTGGAATTGGAAGCGTTTCCCCACTTTAGCAGATTTGCCAGTTTAAATGAAATGCAAGAATACCTGCAGAAGGTTTTGAAGCAGATGGAGGCGGCTGTGCAGACCGCTACAAACAAGTATGCCCATATTCTTTCCATAGCAAAGCAGTATGTGCAGAATAATTACAACCGCGATATCAGCATGGACGAAGTGGCCGAGATGGTTTCCATGAGTTACAGCTACTTTAGCCGTGTGTTTAAAGAGCAGCTTCATCAAAGCTTTTCGGAATATGTTCTGTCTGTCCGAATGCGAGAGGCCAAGCGGTTAATGGAAGAAGATCCCGCAATCAAAATAAAGGAGGTGGCAGAACTGGTTGGCTATGAAAGCGTGTATACCTTTTCCAGGGCGTACAAGCAGTACTATCATGTCTCACCGAAACAGGATCGAGACGGCTAACCGGAATTTTGCCAAAACATAGACAGCATATTGGAGAAAGGAATTTTAAAATGGAATATAAGAAACTTGGGAAAAGTGATGTACTGGTCTCGGAGCTCATTCTGGGTTGCTGGGCCATGGGAGGAGATTATTTTGGCGCAACAGAGGACAAAAGCTCTTTGGAGGCGTTGGAAGTATCCTATGAGAATGGTGTGAATACCTTTGATACGGCCGAAATTTATGGCGATGGCCGTTCCGAGCGAGTGGTGGGCGAGGCTGCCCGCCGGATTGGCAGGGACAAGGTGCGAATCATCTCCAAGGTGTTCAAGCCCTCTATGTCCCACGATAAGATGATTAAAGCTTGCGAAGACAGCCTTCAGCGCTTGGGTACCGATTACTTGGACGTTTACTTTTTACACTATCCGGTAGCGGAGGAAGAGGTTACCATTCAGGAAAGAATGGAGACCATGGAAGAACTGAAAAAGGCCGGCAAAATTCGAGCGATCGGGTTGTCTAACTTCTCTCTGGAAGAGATGAAGGCGGCTATGCGATTTGGACAGGTAGATGTGATTCAGCCTTGCTACAGCCTGCTGTGGAGATACGATGAAGCCTTGCTGGAGTTTAGCCGAAAGCAGGAGATTTCGGTGATTCCTTACAGCACGCTGGCTCAGGGATTGCTGACGGGAAAGTACCAAAAAGGCGCAGTGTTCACGGACGGACGCGCCCGGGCGGCTCTGTTCCAGCCGGAAAACTACGATAGGTGTCTGGAAGTGACGGACGTGCTGTCACAGATCAGTGCGAAATATGGCAAAACACCGGCCCAAGGCGCCATTGCTTGGCTGCTGCAAACCCAAGGGATTACGGCACCGATTGTCGGAGCGAAAAACGGAAGACAGGCTCAGGAGAATTTGAAAGCCGCCGGCTGGCAATTCAGTAAGGAAGACTACGATGTGATTGACCGAGCTAGCAGACGCTTTATGGAGGGCTTACCCCATTACACACTGTTCTTCAATACGGAGACAACAAACTGAGAGGAGAGAAAAGAGAATGCCATTGGTTAAAGTAAATGAGCTGCTGCACCACGCCACGGAAAACGGTTACGGAGTAGCTGCTGTGAACGTGTTCAACTACGAGACGATTAAGTGGGTGGCTGAGGCGGCCAATCGGGAGCGAATTCCGGTGATTATCCAGTTTTATCCCGGCTTCGACAAGTACATTGCCTTGAAACATGTGGCGGCTATCGCCAAAGATTTTGCAGAAAAATCTTCAGTGCCTATCGGCGTACATCTGGATCATTCTGCCGGCTATGAAATAGCAGTGAGCGGCGTGCGGGATGGCTTTCCGTCTGTGATGGTGGACGGCTCAGCGTTGCCGTATGAGGAAAATATGGCGCTGACAGCAGCTGTTGTGAAAACAGCAGCGGTGTTTGGCGTAGACGTAGAGGCCGAACTGGGTCATGTGGGCTCGGGAGCCAATCTGGATGACATCGTCAACAGCGATCATTACACCGACGTAAAGCAGGCTGTGGAATTTGTGAAATGCACGGGTTGCGGATCTCTGGCAGTGGCTGTGGGCAATGCGCACGGTGCCTACGTGCAAACCCCGAATCTGGATTTTGACCGTATTGCTTCTTTGCGTAGCGCTCTGCCCATTCCGCTGGTACTGCATGGGTGTTCGGATATTCCTCCCGAGCAGTTGCAGGAGAGTGTGCGCCTGGGTATGAGCAAGTTCAACATAGCCACTGAGTATTTTCGAGCTTGCTATCACGGTGTGGTACAGCATGGGGATCCGGCTGAAAAGAACGGGGACATGTTCCGACTGATGATGGAGACTTCCGAAAACGCTATAGATTTTGTACGTGGTAAAATGCGTTTGCTTAATCCGAATAAGTTTACATTTTAGTTGACTTAACGCAAAGGAGGCTTTAGGAAGAGTTGTGTTAAAAGAATTTGAAATAGCGGGCTATGACATGCCCTGCGTAGACCTGGCAGTGAATGTGGATGTGTTTCCCAAGCCAAACGGAGGAACCGGGATAAACGCTATGAGCTGGCAGGGCGGAGGAAAAGTGGCC
>CATVQN010000253.1 GCA_958346135.1 uncultured Eubacteriales bacterium
GAGATTGAATATTGATAAATTAAATTTTTAAAAAAATCTCTTGACAAATTCTAAAAATCATATTATAATAGCTTAGCGCTTTCATTGAGGCGTTTGTTTTTCGCACTTTGGTGAAAGGAATGAGTGCTAAAAACAAATGCCTTATGGCGCTATCATTTACGGATGAAATTGAAACAGGAGGTAACATTATCATGTCAACTTACATGGCGAAGGCGAATGAAATTGAAAAGAAATGGTATATCATTGATGCAGCCGGAAAGCCTCTGGGTCGTGTTGCCGCACAGGCGGCTACAATTCTGTGAGGGTAGCATCGTCCCCAGTATACTCCGGGTGTTGATTGCGGCGAGCATGTCATCATTATCAATGCCAAGGATGCAGTGCTGACCGGAAACAAGCTGCTTCAGAAGAAGTGGTACAGACATACCGGTTACATTGGACATTTAAAGGAAGTATCTTATAAAGAATTGATGGCTACTCGTCCGGAAAAGGCGATGGAACTGGCTGTTGCAGGTATGCTACCCCACAATACACTGGGCAGAAAAGCTTTAAAGAAGCTGCGTATCTACAAAGATGCCGAACATCAACACCAGGCTCAGGCTCCGATTGCCTGGGAACAGAATTAAAGGAAGGGGACTGAATACAAATGGCAAGCGTACAGTATTACGGAACAGGAAGAAGAAAAAAATCTGTTGCCAGGGTTAGATTGGTGCCCGGCAATGGTGCAATTGTAATCAATAAAAGAGATATTGATGATTATTTTGGTTTAGAGACTTTGAAGGTGGTTGTAAGACAGCCGCTGGAACTCACCAAGACCAACGGGAAATTTGATGTTTTAGTAAATGTGCAGGGTGGCGGTTTTACCGGTCAGGCCGGTGCCATTCGTCATGGGATTGCAAGAGCACTTTTGGAGGTTGACGAGGAGTACAGAAGTCTGCTGAAAGCCGCTGGCTACTTAACTCGTGACCCGAGAATGAAGGAGAGAAAGAAGTACGGTCTCAAAGCCGCTCGTCGTGCACCGCAGTTTAGCAAGAGATAATCTGTGTAAGTTTCACGACTTCCGAGAGCCTCTATTTGCGGGTTTTTTGGAGCATTGGGGTGTTGTGAAAAGCCGCAAAAAGTGTTTAGCAAGTAACACACAAGCGACAAACAAGCAACAAAAATCTCAGTTTAATAAGATTTTACAAAGAGATGTTTTTCTTCTCGGAAGAAAGACATCTCTTTCTTTTCCCTATTTGCAAATTTGGAGATATAGGGTAAATTTATGTTTTAAATATATTTTGTATGATTTATTGGTGAATTTAATTATTTCTAGCAATATTTGTTTTGGTTTCTAATTTGCCTAAGATGTAGGTTTTTCGGTCTTGACCATTGAAAAGTATAAAAAAATTTGTTATAATAAAAAAAGCTTGATGCGATACCGAAGAAAATGCAGGCAGAAAGGTGATAGAAGTATGGTACAGGGTAACATCATGGTGGGTCAGTCCGGGGGGCCTACGGCAGTGATTAACGCAAGCCTGGTGGGAGTGTATAAGGCGGCGCAGGATGCCGGAATCGGGAAGATATACGGTATGTGCAACGGAATAGAGGGGTTGCTGCAGGGACGGTATGTGGATCTTAGCGAGCATATTAAAAACGATATGGATGTAGAGCTTTTAAAGCGGACGCCTGCGGCGTTTTTAGGCAGCTGCCGGTGCAAACTCCCTGATATGCGACAGGAGGAAGCGGTATACCAAAAGTTGTTTCGGATCCTGGTTGATCTGGAGATTCAATATGTGATTTATATCGGCGGTAATGATTCGATGGATACGATTCTGAAGCTATCCACCT
The DNA here is from genome assembly GCA_958346135.1 of uncultured Eubacteriales bacterium. Classification (GTDB taxonomy): domain Bacteria; phylum Bacillota; class Clostridia; order Monoglobales; family Monoglobaceae; genus Ructibacterium. Next base: position 1,828 of record CATVQN010000253.1, read on the forward strand.
ATGCTGCGATGGTCGGCAGTGATATTCGGTTTATGGGTGTTCCTAAAACCATTGATAATGATCTGGCTGTGACCGATCATACGCCAGGCTACGGCAGTGCGGCGAAATTTGTTGCGGTTGCCATGAAAGAAATTATTCGGGACAGCAGTGTGTATAATATGGATTCAGTCACCATTGTGGAGATTATGGGAAGAAACGCAGGCTGGCTGACTGCGGCCTCGGCGCTTTCTAAAGGGGAGGACTGCAACGGCCCGGATTTTATTTACCTTCCGGAGCGGACGTTTGATACGGAACTGTTTTTGGAGCGTATAGAAGAGTTGCGTGAGAGAAAGCGTACCATTGTGATAGCAGTGTCCGAATCGTTAAAGAATGCAGATGGCGCCTACATCTGTGAGGAGCAGCTCCGAAAGAATCCTGCGGATGCCTTTGGACATAAGATTATGACCGGAACTGCAGTCTACTTGGCGGATTTGGTCAACTATCAGTTGGGCGTCAAGACCCGTGGAATTGAACTGAGCACTCTGCAGCGATGTGCTTCTCACATCGCTTCCCGGCGGGATGTTACCGAGGCCTTTACGGCGGGAGCGGAGGCTGTTCGGGCAGCGCTAAAGGGCCACACCGGTGAAATGATTATTTTTCGTCGGGTTTCCAATGAACCTTACCAGATGCTAACAGAAACCTATGATATTTATAAGGTTGCCAATGAAGAAAAGACCGTTCCGGATCATTGGATTGAGGAAGAGGGCGCTTATGTGACGGAGA
>CATVQN010000254.1 GCA_958346135.1 uncultured Eubacteriales bacterium
CTTGGGGAATCATTGGCGTGCTACTTTCCATTTTTGTCAATATCCCGCTTAGTGTCGGAGTCAAAAATTATTTTCTGAAAAATGCATAAGGTGATACTCCTTTTGCAGAACTGTTCGGCGGTTTTAAAAACGGATACGGCAATAATGTGTGGGTGTTGTTTTTAGCGGGCATAAAGCTGGTGTTGTGGACACTTTTGCTTGTGATACCCGGTATCATTAAGGGCTTTGAGTATGCGGCAATTCCTTACATATTGGCAGAAAACCCAGGTATTTCCTCAAAGGATGCCTTTGCATTGACAAAAAAGATTATGACAGGTAATAAATGGCGGTTTTTTAAGCTGGAATTTTCGTTTTTTGGCTGGATATTGCTTGCTTGTCTGACCATGGGAATCGGAATGATTTTCTTGGAACCGTATATGGAGGCTGCATTTGCGGAATTTTACAGAGAAGTAAAAGTTTCATGATTTATTATGAATAAAAAAAGACGGCCGGGATCATTCCCAGGTCGTCTTTTTTCTGTTGCAGAGCATTAAAGCTTATACATCGGGCCGTAAGCCGCGCAGGCTCTGTAGTCAGCACCCTCTTTATCCATGCCGAAGCTGTTCCAGGAGGCAGGACGGAAGAGCTTTTCTTCGGGGACATTGTGCATGCATACCGATTCCGAAGAATAGAACAAAGGGTAATCAAATCTGCACCGATATGACCATAGCTGATTGCGCCGTGGTTTGCGCCCCAGTTGTTCATAACATCATAAGCAGTTTTAAATGCGCCCTTCCCGGTGATTCGGGGGGTAAACCAGGTGCACGGCCAGGTGTAGTCGGTTCGCTTCCATAAGGTGTCAGAAACCTCGTCAGGAAGCTGAATTGTCCAGCCCTCAGCCAGCTGCATAACAGGTCCAAGTCCTTTAACAAGATTCAGGCGCATCATGGTGCAGGGCATTTCTGCATTGGTCAGGAACCGAGATGAGAAACCACCGCCTCGGAAATATCCGATATCTGCCATGTTCCAGGTGGTGGCAGACAGGCATGCTTCAATATCTTGGGGTGTCATCTCATACCAGGGCTTCATCACATGATTGCCCTTTTCGTCCCGGCATTCGCCGCAGGCATCCAGACAGGCTGCACCGGAATTGATCAGGTGAATAAAGCCGCCATTTTCCTTTGCTTTGCCTTCCAGTTCATAGTTGGTAGCTTTTTTTACTGCCTCCGGACTCCAATAGGTTCGCACATCAGCAAAAATCTGGGCAGAGTTGGTAAGCAGCTTTCCGAATAACATACTGACACCATTTAATGTATCATTTTCTGTGGCGAGTACATAGGGCTCTCTGGCACCGTTCCAGTCAAAGGAGGTATTGAGAAGGGATTCGGCAAAATCACAGTTAGGATAAAAATCCGTCCATTGCCGCTGACCTTGGAAGCCTGCTGCGATGGCGTTGTGACCTACCATTTCCTCTTCACGACCCTTGGGCAGATCGGGATTTCCGTTCATTAAATCTTTGATGATACACATCATCTTTACCACGAAAGCAAAATCCTCTTCTTTTTTTGCATCTGAAAATTGAAGTTCTTTCGGGTTTTTGTCAAAGCCGATGACGCATTTTTCCTTTGCCCATTTGTACGCTCTTTCAAATTCTTCCTTGTCGTATATGTCCTCTTCCATACGGCGGATAATTTCCACTTCGTCGACTGATTCTACCCGCATTCCTAAGTATTCTTCAAAAAATTCCGGACTGATAATGGAACCGGCAATTCCCATACAGATGGAACCGATTTGCAGATAGGATTTTCCCCGCATGGTTGCGGCCGCAACTGCCGCCCGGCCAAAACGCAAAAGCTTCTCTTTTACATCAGCCGGTATCTCTTGATTATCTGCATCTTGTACATCGTGACCATAGATTCCAAAGGCAGGCAGGCCTTTTTGTGCGTGAGAGGCCAAAACCGAGGCCAGATAAACGGCGCCGGGACGTTCAGTACCGTTAAAGCCCCAAACGGCCTTAATGGTATTTTTATTCATATCCATGGTTTCGGAGCCGTAGCACCAGCAAGGGGTTACCGTAAGAGTAATATCCACACCCTCTTTTTGAAATTTTGTATCACAGGCTACTGCCTCTGCAACTCTGCCGATGGTGGTGTCGGAGATCACAACCTTAACCGGTTCACCGTTTGAATATTTCAGATTGTCCGTAAATAATTTTGCAGCGGCTTTTGCCATTCCCATGGTCTGTTCTTCCAGGGATTCTCGAACCTTTAAGGCGCCCCGGCGTCCGTCGATGGTCGGACGGATTCCTATGACCGGGTAATCGCCTATCAATCTGCTTTTTGCCATTTTCATTTCCTCCTGTTTATTTTTATTTGCAGGCTTGTCGTGATACGGGACGCTGCCCCAAGCACTGCGCTTATCTTTATTATAGAATATGGATTTTGTGAAATCTCGCTAAATTATGTTTTCTGCTGGACATTTTTTGCGATTTATGATAGGATAACAGAAAGGGGATGATGCAATGAGAGCGCTGCATGAGATGCGCAGATTTAAGGATGATTTTCCCGTTTGGTACGGCAGTTATGTCAATATAGAGTTTTTTCCCCATT
>CATVQN010000255.1 GCA_958346135.1 uncultured Eubacteriales bacterium
AGGGATATGCACTTTTTATCGACAATGATTAAAAATCTAATATATACGACAAAAAACCACCTGAAAATGGTGGGTTTGTCAGTAGTCTGAGGCGGAATGGGGTATCCCATTCCGCCTTTTATCATTTCTGTCTATTTTGCTTTGGTAGCGATTTCCTCGCCAATCATTGCCAAAAACTCCTCCAGCTTCATTGCACCCCGGTCGCCATCCTTGCGGGAACGTACCGAAACGGCTTGTTCATCACGTTCCTTCTCTCCCACAATCAACATATAAGGCACCTTTTCCAGCTGTGCTTCACGAATTTTATAGCCAATTTTTTCGTTTCTGTTATCCAATTCTACCCGAATACCACGATCTACCAACGTCTTTTTCACTTGCTCGGCATAATCCATATAATGCTCTGAAATCGGCAGTATCTTTACCTGTATCGGCGCCATCCAGGTAGGCAGTGCACCGGCGTATTTTTCCAAAAGCAGTGCCAGCGTACGCTCATAACACCCAATTGAGGTGCGATGAATCACATAGGGATGCTGTTTTTTACCTTCGGCGTCAATATACTCCATGCCAAACCGCTCTGCCAACTGGAAGTCAATCTGTACAGTAATCAGCGTATCTTCCTTACCGAATACGTTCTTAATCTGAATATCCAGTTTCGGACCATAGAAAGCGGCTTCACCATCTGCTTCCGTATAGTCAATGCCCATATGATCTAGAATAACCCGCATCCGATCCTGAACCCGCTCCCACTCCTCCGGGGAACCAATATATTTCTCACGGTTGTTTTCGTCCCATTTGGAGAACCGATACGACACGTCTTCATCTAATCCCAGGGTTTTGAGCATATAGATTGCCAGATCGACGCATCCTCTAAACTCATCCTCCAACTGGTCGGGACGGCAGGCCAGGTGTCCCTCAGAAATAGTAAACTGCCGTACACGGATTAAGCCGTGCATCTCACCGGAATCCTCATTCCGAAACAGGGTCGAGGTCTCATTATAGCGCAGCGGCAAATCCCGGTAGCTGCGCATATCCGCAAGGTATGCCTGAAACTGGAAGGGACAGGTCATAGGCCGCAAGGCGAAAACTTCCTTTTCTGCATCCGGATCACCTAAAATAAACATACTCTCCCGGTAGTGATCCCAGTGACCGGAAATCTTATATAAATCCCGCTTTGCCATGAAAGGCGTCTTTGTCAGGAGATACCCACGCCGCTGTTCCTCATCCTCTACGAATCTTTGCAGAATCTGAATCACTCTGGCGCCTTTGGGCAGCATAATCGGCAGTCCCTGACCGATATAATCTACCGTCTTGAAATAGCCAAGTTCACGGCCAAGCTTGTTATGATCCCGCTTTTTGGCCTCCTCCAGCATTTCAAGATGAGCATCCAACTCCGATTTTTTGGGAAATGCTGTGCCATAAATACGGGTCAGCATCTTATTCTTCTCGTTTCCGCGCCAGTAGGCACCGGCCGTATATTGCAACTTAATCGCCTTTAGCTTTCCGGTGGACATCAAGTGAGGACCTGCACACAAATCCGTAAAGTCGCCCTGACGGTAAAAAGATATTTCCTCACCCTCCGGCAGTTCTTCAATCAATTCGGACTTATAGCTCTCACCTTGCTCGCGCATCATAGCCAATGCCTCGTCTCTTGGCAAGGTAAATCTCTCAATGGGGATATTCTCTTTGATGATTTTCTTCATCTCCGCCTCGATCTTCTCTAAGTCCGCAGCAGTAATCGGCGTTTCAAAGTCAAAGTCATAGTAAAAGCCGTTTTCAATCGCAGGTCCAATGGCGAGCTTGGTATCGGGATACAGTCGCTTTACCGCCTGTGCAAGCACATGGGATGCAGTATGACGATACGCCAGCCGTCCCTTTTCCGCATCCCAGGTCAGGAAGTTCACGGTGCAGTCGCCGGTAGGGGTAGTTCGTAAATCCTTCACTTCTCCATCTACTTCTGCTGCCAGACATACCCTTGCCAAGCCTTCGCTGATACTTGCGGCCATATCCAGCAAGGTGGTGCCCTTAGCAAACTCCTTTACATCGCCGCCTTTTAGCGTAATTTTCATCATCGCAAACAACCATCCTTTCTATAAAACTATTATTTTAAGCCTTAGAACGCATACGCCTATAAGCCGATCCATACTGCAGCCAGAATCGCAATCGCAATTCCGAGTGTGGCTCCGGCAAAAACCTCTAATGGTGTGTGCCCCAAAAGCTCTTTTAAACGAATTTGTTTTTCCAAGGGATCACTTTCTTCCCAGGCATCCACAATCATGTTAATCATCTTTGCCTGTTGTCCCGCCGCCCGGCGGACACCGGAGGCATCGTACATCACCACAAGGGCAAATGCACAACACACCACAAACACCGGACTGTCAAATCCCATTTTGATTCCCACACAGGTAGCTAGGCTTGTCACAATGGTAGAGTGTGACGAAGGCATCCCGCCGGGACCCATAAATCGAGTCATATCCAGCTTTTTATCCTTTACCCACACCAAAAATCCCTTTAGCACACAGGAAAAAATCCAGGCGAAAAGCACTACAAAAAATATTCTATTATTCAAAAACTGTTTTAAATACTC
>CATVQN010000256.1 GCA_958346135.1 uncultured Eubacteriales bacterium
TCCGGTATCTGCAAAAAGAGCCTCAATGGCCTGCACACGTTCACTGTCATAGGGTGCGCAAGGCTCTCCGAAAATAATACCAATGGTGGTTTCCGGGTTAAAACAATAGCCATTTTCTATTACTATTTTATCATTATCTGATAAAAACTCCATGCAAAAATTCTTGCTTTTTTCTACTTGACTCCACAAACCAGGCGGTCTATCCTTTAAACAGACATAAGATTGAAAATCTTTTCGCAACATATTTTACCATTTATTTTTTTGGGGGATTTTTTCATATGAAAGTTGTCATTGCAATTGATTCTTTAAAAGGAAGCTTAAGCTCAATAGAGGCCGGAATGGCTATCAAGGAAGGAGTTCTTCGGGCAAAGCCGGATGCCAGGATCGTGGTAAAACCTCTCGCAGACGGCGGAGAGGGAACTACTGATGCCTTGATCGAAGGCATGAACGGAGAGCGGATCGATCTGACCGTCACCGGACCTATGCATGCTCCAGTCAATGCTTATTATGGATATTTGAAAGACAGCAATACCGCTGTTATGGAAATGGCTTCCGCTGCCGGAATCACACTGGTTCCAGATGATACAAAGGATCCTCTTCTTGCTACCAGCTACGGTGTGGGCGAAATGATAAACCATGCCCTCCAGAAGGGTTGCCGCAATTTTATCATTGGAATCGGCGGAAGCGCCACCAACGACGGCGGCATCGGTATGTTAAAAGCTCTTGGCGTACGTTTTTTCGACGAAAATGATGTGGATGCAGGCGAAGGTGGACAGGCACTGGCGAAGGTTTCCAGAATCGACATTTCCGGCCTGAATCCGCTTTTAAGAGAAGCTCATATTCAGGTGGCATGCGATGTGAATAACCCTCTTTGCGGTGAAAATGGTTCCACATATGTTTACGGTCCGCAAAAGGGTGTGACAGAAAATCAGAAAAAACAACTAGATGAAGCTATGGCACATTTTGCCCAAATCACTTCCAAAGCTCTGGGAACGGATTACTGCAATACCCCTGGTTCCGGTGCTGCCGGAGGGCTTGGCTTCGCCTTTCTCTCCTACCTGGGGGCAACGCTGACGCCTGGTATCGAACTGATTTTGAGTGCTGTAGGATTGGAGCAGGAACTTTCTGATGCAGACGTGGTAGTCACCGGTGAAGGCCGCCTGGATTTTCAGACAGCCATGGGAAAAGCCCCTGTAGGCGTGGCGAAACTGGCAAAAAAACACCATGCAAAGGTTATCGCATTTGCCGGAAGTGTCACAAAGGAAGCCGCCGCCTGCAATAAAGAGGGAATTGATGCTTTTTTCCCAATTTTACGAAATGTCTGCACACTTGCGGAGGCTATGGATCCTGCCACTGCAAAAAACAATATGACAGCCACTGCCGAGCAGGTCTTCCGGCTGCTTTAAGCGATATAATGGTTTAATTCTGGCTGTAAACCGAATTAAACCATTATATCGCCTTTCTCCATTTATCCTATTAAAACTTTCTTCCCCTCAAACGCAAACCCATAATGCCTGATCCGCTCCTGTGTAATCCCCAGTCCCAGAAGCTCTGCATCGTATTTTTTCTCTATTATCTGATCGAGTGCAGATTCCACAGTATCTTCAAGTGTTTTTTCCGAATCTGGCTCACGCACCTTAAATTCCAAAATAATTGCATTATCCCGCTTGCTCTTGGGAAGCAGCATTACATCATATCTTCCAAAACCACTTTCTCTGTTAGAACGAACATCATAACGATCTCTGATTTCTATCAGAAGCCCCAGCACAAATCCATGGTAAAAACGTTCCGGTTGTGTTCTCTCAGAGACATATTTTCCAACATCAAAGCTGCTGAACGTTGCAAGTGCAACATCATTCATATACAGATTCATAGCCTTAACATTTCCCTCAAGTAAGGCTCTGATAAATTCATTATAATATGATGCTACCGGAGCAAACCATCCTTTAAACATATTAGAAAACATGCTTACCGTTTCCAGATTTGTTATATCCAGATGATACCATGGCTCCAGCGTCATTCCCCGATATTCCACGTCCTCCACTTTCAAATACCCACTTGCCACAAGCAGACTCCATATTGCACTTTCATCCTGCTCTAACTGGCTGAATACAACCTGCTCATCAAAGCTGACAGTAATCAGTTCTCCATTTAAAAGCCTTTCCATCTGCTTTTTCATGTCAGCCGAAGCCGTCTGGATTAATTTGCTGATAAGTGCATTAGAACTTGTTGCCGCCCAATATGGCTTTAGTTTCTTTTCCTTCAGATAATTCGTAATTGACCAGGGATTGTAAATATCCCGCCTCTGACCAAAAATAAATCCATCATACCATTGTTTTACTATCTGTTTTTTCTCAGACATTCCAAACGCATCTAAGGCTGAAAAGACCTCTTCTTCTGTAAAACCGAAGCAATCTGCATACTGCTCTGATGTAGTCGTAATCACCGCAAGATTATTTAAGTCCGAAAATACGGATTCTTTTGACACACGGGTAATCCCAGTCATCACCGCTCTTTCCAGATAAGGATTTGTTTTAAAGGCTGCATTAAAAAGCCCCCTCATAAATCCGATAAATTCATCCC
>CATVQN010000257.1 GCA_958346135.1 uncultured Eubacteriales bacterium
GATATCGAGACCGAGGTCAGTCCTATTGTAGGCACCGAACGCCAGTCAGAAGAATTGGTGCATTATCTTTTAAATGAATTTGAAAACGATACAAAAAAAATCTGGGAATCCAACATCTTCGGAAAATCTCTGCATGAGCTGGTCAATGAAGGCCTTCACAACAAACTGTACCGCATGCCGGACGACGCACAAATGAAGCTTCAGGAAACTCTGCAAAAAATCATTAACGAAGGCAGCGGAGGCATGATTTGCATTATTCTCTAGAAAACATCCAATGTCTTTTTATAGCGTAAAAAAGAGCGAAAACTCCCGCATTTCATCGTAAATGCGGGAATTTTGCTTGACATTTCCAGCAGATTTATTTATAATAGTGAAAGTTACTGCGAGAATATACGAAGGAGAACATTATGGATCAATTAACAGCTTTGATTAAACAGGAAATCAAGAAACAGTTCAAAAGCGTGAGAAAATTCACTTCCTTTCTAGGCATTCCCTATACGACAATTGCCAGTGCATTAAAAAACGGGGTAGGAGGCACCTCCTATGAAACCGTTGCAAAAATTTGTAAGGCGCTGGACATTTCCTTGGTAAATTATCAGAATCCGGTTCTGATTGACGAAGATTCGATCGGTATTTTGAAGCGCTATAACCTTTTGGATGAGCAAGGTGCACATACTGTGCGCACTGTCCTTGAAATCGAGTCTGCACGCTGTGCAGGAACCCCTTTTTCCTCTGATTTTATCGATAAAGGTATCGATTAAGTGCCATTCCTTATCGAAATTTACTGCTTTATTAAGATAAGACCACCGAGCCGGTGGTCTTATCTTTGTTATAGACACGAAAATCTTCATGGTTTTCCTGTATATATCACATTAGCTTCAAAAAATTTCTTTCAGACTCATGCTTTTTATCCCGTTCCATAAGATTTTGAATTGCCTCCTTGGGCGCTGCCCCCTGGAACAGCACGCGATAAGCCTGACATACAATCGGCATCTCTACCCCCAGCTTTTTCACCAAGGCATAAGCCGCACGGCAGGTTTTTACACCCTCTACCACCATTTTGACCTCTTGCTGCGCTTCTTCCAGGCTCTTTCCCTGGCCGATTAAAATTCCGGCACGGCGGTTTCTGGAATGCATACTGGTACAGGTTACAATCAAATCACCGATTCCGGACAGTCCGTAAAAGGTTTCCGCTTTGGCTCCCATCGCAACGCCCAGCCGGGAAATCTCCACAATTCCCCGTGTCATTAAAGCCGCCTTTGTATTGTCGCCTAAACCCATACCGTCCAAAATTCCGGCACAAAGCGCAATCACATTCTTTAACGAGCCGCCCAGCTCCACGCCGAGTACATCAGGATTGGTATAAACTCTAAAATTGGGATTCATCATAATATCCTGAATCAGATTGGCTGTGGCCTCTGACTCTGCTGCCACAACATTGGTAGTAGGGATTCTTCTCGCAACTTCCTCGGCATGGCTTGGTCCGGACATCACCGCAATCTCACATTTCGGAAGTTCCTCTTTCAAAATTTGGGACAAGGTCGCAAAAGTGTCCTCCTCCAATCCCTTAGAAATATTCAAGATAAGCTGTCCCGCTCCAACCACAGCTGCCAGACTTTGCGCTGTGGTACGCATCGCATGGGAGGGAACGGCAGTAATCATCAAATCCGCATCTGCGCAGTCACCGATTTTTGCAGTGAACCGCACTTTCTCCGGAATCTTTACTCCGGGCAAAAACCGCAGATTCTCTCTATTCTTTCTCAGTTCCTCGCTTTCCTCCTGAAAATAAGACCAAAGGGTGACCTCATGACCATTTTCAGCCAGCATAACGGCCACTGCGGTTCCCCAGCTTCCGGAACCTACAACACTTACCCTTGCCATTTTAGCACCGCTCCTCTCTCCGTCATAATTCTGTCTTTTTTGCTCCCAGCTTGTTCTCCGTCCCGGCAAGGAGCCGTTTGATATTGGCACGGTGCATAAAAATCACCAAACCCACTAAAATAATGGAAAAGCCCAGATAATACCAGTCCCCCCAACGAAGCACCGCCGCCAGTACAACCTGCACGATACCTCCCAGCACACTGCCCAAAGAAACATACCGCGTAACTGCCATAATCAATATGGCAGCCGCTATCACAATAAGGCCGATTTTCCAATCTGCAAAGAGAATCGCCACCGCAGAAACCAGTACGCCCTTCCCACCTCGAAAATGAAAATACACCGGAAAATTATGTCCCAGAACGGCACCTAAGCTCGCCGCATAAACCGCAAGCTGACGATGAGATGCTCCGATCGGCGTCAGGCTTGCCAGCAGCACTCCAATCAAGATTGCCAGCACCGCTTTCAGACAATCTCCCAGTACCACAAACGCCGCTACTTTTTTCCCATAGGTGCGAAGTGCATTGGTTGCTCCGGCATTTCCGCTCCCGTGACTCCGAATGTCATCTCCTGCAGTGACCCTTCCCGCCAGAATTGCAGTTTTGATGCTGCCGATCAGATAAGCCGCCGCTGCCGTAATCACCAGCCATTTAATGTCCATGATTTGTCCTCCTGTCCCCTAGGC
>CATVQN010000258.1 GCA_958346135.1 uncultured Eubacteriales bacterium
TGGTGCGGCTCCCGATTATGGAGAGGTCGTATCAAAATCGTTTCTGTTGGCGCATGAGCCGGACTGGTGATTAGTCGGCTTGTGCGCTTTTTTATTTAAGACACATAAGACCTTCTATATCAGTATTAAAAACTCATTTTTAAAAGGAGGTAAGTTTATGAAAACACCAGCGCAAAAAGTTATCTATTCTCTCCTCACGCTCATTCTTCTTCTATCAATAGGAAGCGGCGTAGTGGCAACTAATGGCAATAGAACAGAATTAATCAATCCTGAACTAGACAATGAGCTAAGCGAAGAAACCTTAAAGATTATTCCAATCGAAGATACATTAGATTATGCTCTATATGAGCAGGCGGATAAGTTGTCAAAAAGTTTCATAAACCAAAATACTAAAAAAGCCATTGATGATAATTATGGAGGCACTTACTATGACGATGGAGATTTTGTGTTCATGTTCAAGGACACATCAAAAGTCGTAGCTTCTCAAGCACAAAGCATTATCAAAAACGCAGGATTGCGGATGAAAGGCTGCATCTACTCTTACAACGAGTTAATGGAGACAATGGATTCCATATCAAATAAAGTGGTTCCTAAACTGAACGGATTCACTTGTATAGGTATGGATACGCCTAATAATACTGTGGTTGTCCAATATGTTGAAGATGATCCGACTGTTATAAAGCAGCTTTGCATTGAGGCTGATATAAAACTCGAAATGGTAGCTTTCAAAAAAATATCGGCCCCAATACTGCCCACTTCCACTATGTATGCCGGAAAAACCTCTTATAACAGCACCCGTGGCTCCACTTCCAGTGCTTGTGTAGGCGTAAACGGTCCTGGCGGTGCAGGATTTATTATTCAGGGGCATGACACATTGGTGGGGGACAGTATCAAACCAAGCAGCAGTGACAGTACGGTAGGTTCGGTTTATTCTCGTTGCCAGCCAATGATTACCGGTAGGGAGGCAGATGCCAGTTATGTGCTACTTAACAGTGGTCACAATTTCAGCAATATCTTGGATGGTATAACTAGCGCTAACGTGATGGTGCCTGGTAGGACATTCGATGTGTATGTTGATTTACCTGTCTATATGCGAGCACGCCATGCATATCCTTTTAATAGTGGAAAGGTGACATTAGAAAATGTTCACTATAGCTGGCCTGATCGAGATGGTAATACGCACAATTACCAAGGCGCCCAAGCTAACTATTCAGCACAGGCAGGTGACAGTGGTGGACTGGTATTTGTGTATACAAATTTGGGACCTATCTGGGCTGGGGTTCAAAGCGGGGGCGGTGCAGGATACCTCTCCGTGTTTGCCCGAGCGACCGATGTAGTGAGTTCTCTCAATGTTTCTGTAAACTGATTGTTTTCCAACAAGAAAGTTGTCGGACTGATTCTGTTTCGATACACCATAAAACTAAAAGGAGGTAAACACGTATGAGAATAAAACAATTAGCAGTCATCCTTTTAACGTTATGCTTTTTGCTGACCGCTGTCCCTGCGTATGCGGCGCAATTCAGTTATTCTGACCTGAATGAATACCGCCATATAATACAGAATGAAGTATTGAACAACTATAAAGGCCGTGTTTTCTTTGCAGTTGATGTAGATGCACAAGCTGTGCGTGTTTATGCCGAGCCAGGAGAAAGAGACTCCATTGCCGCTGCGTTGAAAAGATACGGGATAAATATGGATATGGTCATAATCGAGGGCAGACCTGCTGAAATCTCGCCTGCTATTGCAACTGCGAATGCGAATATTCGGTCAGGCCCGGGAATTTCCTACAAAAAGCTGGGGACCCTCAATAAAGGCCAAAGCGTATCGGTAATCAGAATAACAAACAAATGGGCTCAGTTCATTTGGAACGACACAGTTGCCTATGTTCATTCAGATTACATCAAATACGGAAATACTGTAATTATAAACTCCGCCGGAAACCCGGTCGTAGCAACAGTAAATCCCGATGCTTCCGGCACGTTTATAGCCATAGCCACGGGCAATGTCAATATACGCTCCGGTCCCGGTACAAACTATAAGAAGCTCGGCAAATTACGCAGAGGACAGACGGTAGCCGTATCGAATGTAAAGGGCAAATGGGCGGAGATCACATGGACGGGAAGCAAAAAAGGGTATGTACATACGGATTATCTAAAATTTGAAACAGTTTCCAATGAGCCAACGATTGACATTCCTTCCACCGATCCCGGCTCGGTAGGTGCTGCAATAGCCACCGGCAACGTCAATGTACGCTCCGGCCCCAATACAAATTACAAGAAGCTCGGCAAATTACGCAGAGGACAGACGGTAGCCGTGTGGAGCATAACGGGCAAATGGGCGGAAATCACATGGACGGGCAATCAAAAAGGATATGTGCATACGGATTATTTGAGAATGGATGCGGAGTAAATCGACCCTGTCATTGTTCATGGTAGAATCAAGGCGGGCAAGTATGTGTATGCTTGCCCGTCTTAAACGGACTGGCAAGCAGGGCAAAGCGGTACCCACTTTGCGCTTGTTGGGGAAATTTGTCCCCAAGCCCCTTTGAACGATTTTTGC
>CATVQN010000259.1 GCA_958346135.1 uncultured Eubacteriales bacterium
ACAGATGTTAGAACCAATATTAAAAGGACTGGTGGAATGGATCTATCAAATGATGATAGATATAATGGGCTATGCCTCCAGGGAACTGCTGGACGTGATGAACATGGACTTGTCGTGCTTTGAAAGTACGGCCCCGATCATCAACGATATCGTCAACATATTTACGGCGTTAGGCTGGGCGCTGCTGATCGGAAATCTGGTGTTTCAACTGCTGAAGGTAATGATGTCGGGGGCAGGGTTCGAGGCCGAGGATCCAAAGCTGATATTTCTGCGAACCTTTGTGTTTTCGTTTCTGCTCTTAGCGTCACGGCAGATCTGCGAAATCGGCATGTCCATAACCGGGACGGTGATTGACCTATTGGGACTGCCGGACAGTATAACCGTAAAGGCGCCGGATGAGAGTATGTTTTCACTGGGCGGCGAAGCCAAATGGCTGCTGGTAATCATAGTCGGCGTGGTGCTGATGGTGCAGATGGTGAAGCTGCTGTTTGAGATTGGCGAGAGGTATGTCATAACCAGTGTTTTGACGTTTTTTGCGCCTCTCGCCTTTTCCATGGGCGGCAGCAGGAATACCAATGACATTTTCATGGGCTGGTGCAGGATGTATGGCAGTATGCTGGTCATGATGATTATGAATATCGTGTTCCTGAAACTGATCATGTCGGCTATGTCCCAGCTGACCAATGGCGGGGTGCTGATCTGGCTGGTGTTTGTGGTGGCCCTTACCCGAGTGGCCCGAAAAATCGACAGCCACATCGGGAAGATTGGGCTGAATCCTGCCCAGACCGGGAATGGTATCGGATCCCGACTGCCGGGTATGATGACTATGATGGCGGTGCGGGTAATGTCCTCAACGGTGAGCCGCAGCCTGGCAAATGCCAAAGGCGGCCATGGCGGTACCGGCAGAACTGCCGCAGGCGGCAGACCCGGCGCGGCGGGAAGAGCAGGTGCATATCGGCGAGCGGATCGGTATTCCGGCATAGGTACCCCTGTTCCTCAAGGACAGGAGGGTGTGTTCAACACAGGCGGCACCACGACCAATTCAACAGGGCGGGGCGCAAGTATCACCAATATAGGCGGCAGTACAACCGTGGCCGGCGGCAATGTCCGGACAACCCAGAACACCCAAAATCAGCTCTTGTCAAGAGTAACCAGCGGTACGAGTGTTCCGGGTGGGGTACACGGCACAGGAGAACCGGGTACGAACCGGGAGAGCTATCAGTCCCAAAATCGGACAGGTTATCAGACCCAGAGTCGGGAAGGAACCGTACAGCAGCGGGAAACCGCAGCGGAACTGCGGCCTGCTTTTTCCAGAAACACCGCAGGGACTGTGCGACCGGGGACGGTTCGGCAGAATCAGGTCAATCTCGGTGGTCAGTCGGCTGCGGGAACACAGCCGGGTACTGCATCCAAGGCGGGAGGCGCCGTTTCTGTGTCTGCGCCGCAGTTTGAGAGACATCAGCAGAGCATTTCCCGGAGCAGCCGTCAAAACGGCAGTCAGGCAGTTTCGGTCTCCGGCGAGGCTCGGAGCCGTACCGATATAAAGGGCGGCGTTCAGCGTCATAGTGATGTAAAGGGCGGCGTGCCGCAGAGCAGCGAAAGCATACGGGATATGCACAGCGTTGGCTATACCGGAGGCGCAGACGATGTTCGCATAAGTGAAAAGAGCGGCGTCAATGTCAATGCTTCCCAGACCAATGCCGGATCGCAGCTTCATACCACCCAGTCCAGTCTGGAGCAATACACGGGTGAAACCGGGCAATTCCGCTTGGAAAGCGAGCGGCGGTTTGTCCAGAGAACCGGGAGAACCGAAACGGCGGAGCAGCGGCGGATCAGCCACGAATACAGCCGAGGGAAATTTGATCCGGCGTCGGTGAACCGAAAGCAGAGCCATACATACTACCAAAAGACCAGCAATCCGACTCCGCCTCAAAGCGGACATGGATATTACCGGGATCAGAAGTTTCAAAGAGACAGCATAAAGAATCGAGGTGAAGGCGTTGGCAAACGAAAGAGGAAGAAGTAACGCGCAAAAAGCAGCAAGAGGCGCACAGCTTCTCAAAGGAGCCGCCAAGACGGCAGGCGGGATTGCCTCCGGCAACTTTGTCGCAGCGGCAAAGGGGGCGGTAGAGGCGCTGTCCCCAAAGGTCATCTGGCACAGACGGAGCAGAGATCATGTCACCATCCGCTTCTTTGTCAGCACGCTGGAGCACGACAAAGAAATCTCCATTATCCCAGTCAAGCCGGGCATGGAGCGATTTCTGGTCGGCTTTGCGGAGGACAAATTCGGTCGGACCAAGTGCGAGGTGGTGATGTTTCTGCTGGAGAATAGGCGGCAAATGAAGCTGCTGAAGCCGGACTGCTGTTATCGCTTTGCTCTGGTCGGCAGAAAAGGCGTGACGTTCTACAAGCCGGAATAAAGCTGCTGCCGTTTCCGCCGGAAAATACGGAGAAAGGGGACGGTGAAAATATGATCCTGTCCGGGAGAAACGGTAGATAATATATATCTACATTAGAGAGGTGCAAAATGCAGATAAAAAATATC
>CATVQN010000260.1 GCA_958346135.1 uncultured Eubacteriales bacterium
GGGCTAAGAACGGTGAAGATTTTGATGCCTTGATGGATGAATTCAATGAGGATACCGGTGAGCCGAAGGGCGGTTATACCTTTGGACCGGGTGAGATGGACGAGGCGTTTGAAACAGCGGCCTTTGCGCTGGGAATTGATGAAATCAGTGACGTGGTGGAGAGCAGCTATGGTTACCATATCATTAAGAGAATTGCCGGCCAGCATGAGCTGGAGGGTTATTGGAGAAGCCAGGCGAAGATCAGCACCAAGAACAGCGTGCTGTCGAAAATGTCGGTAACCGATATTTTAAACAGCGTAGAACAGGCTTCGAATGATTTCCAGACCAAGTATTCTGAGTATCAGCAGAATGCCGGCAGCAAGGCGGGCAAATAGGCAGAAATGAGAAGATAAATAAAAAAGCCAAAGCAGAGATAATCCGCTTTGGCTTTTGCCTTCTCTAAAACCAGATAATTTTGCAAATCAGATATTAAATACCTAGGTATTTGCGAATGATATTGCGGGCAATGGGACCTGCGTTCGTGCCGCCGGCGCCGCCGTCATATTCGAGCAATACCGCAACCACAATCTGCGGATTTTCCGCCGGAGCATAACCCACAAACCAGGCGTGGTCTTTACTGGTTTCGTTTTCAGCTGTCCCGGTCTTTCCGGCGACGTTGACGCCGGAAATGCGACAGCTTTTTCCGGTTCCGTTTTTAACTACGCCCTGCATCAATTCATCTAGGTAAGCCGCGCAGTCGGTGCTCATCACATCGTAGAGTAGATTTGGCTTGGCGGAGGACAGGGTTAAGCCGGCGGCAGTTGTAACAGAATCCACCATATAGGGCTTCATGATTTTACCATCGTTTGCAACCGCCGCTCCCATCATGGCAACATGAAGAGGCGTCATCAGTAGCTGCCCTTGGCCGATGGAAACCAGAGCGGCGTCCTCGTTGTTCATTTTTTTATATTGAATCTGACTTTTGCTCAGAGCAAGGTCAAATCCAAAGCTTTTGTTTACACCAAAGCGTTCGGCCTCTTCCAGTACCTTTTCGGGACCCATTTCATAGCCGAGCGTACAGAAGGCAAAGTTGCTGGAAACCTCAAAGGCACGTTTCAAATCAATTTCCCCATAGGCAGCCTGGCCATAGTTATCCACCTTTAGTCCGCCCCGCTCGAACCGTCCGGTGTCCTGAAAGCTTTCGGTAATCCGGCCGGTTTCATAAGCGGCGGCGCTGGTTGCAATCTTATAGGTGGAGCCGGGGGGATAAAGCCCCTGGGTTGCTCTGGCAAGCAGCGGCGCATCCTCCTGCTCAACGATATTGTTCCAGTTTTTTTCGAGACTGGCGGCATTGGGGTCAAAATCCGGAAAGCTGACCATCGTCAGAATTTTTCCGGTTTTAGGCTCCAATGCCACGATGGCACCTTTTCGGCCGTTTAATTGGTCATAGGCATATTGCTGGAGGTTGTTGCTGATTGTCAGATGCAGGTCATAACCGGAGCGGAGCTCGCCAAAGCTGATGGAAATATCACCGTGGCCTAAAAGCTGGTCATCATAACTCATTTCCAGTTGGCTTTTACCGTAGGTTTTGGAACAGTAACCGATAATATGACTGTACAGCTTTCCCTTGGGATAACGGCGGATCCGTTCATCGCCGTTTACCTCGGTTTCCGCCAGCACCAAGCCTTCGCTGTCATAGATGCTGCCCCGTTTGACAAATTTTTCGTCCTCCCATTGCCGTTTGTTATAGGGATTGGAGGCGACCTCCTTAGCCTCAAACATATTAAAATACAAAAGATAGGTTACCAGAGACAGAAACATGATACAAACAACTACCAAAACCCGAATGATTCGCTTATTGAGGTTCATGGGCGCCACCTCCTTCTATACTTTTGCGTTCCTCCTTCGCAGAAATTGCCTGTATAATTCCCAGTGAGAGAAAGTTCATCACAATGGAGGTGCCGCCATAGCTCACAAAGGGAAGGGTGATTCCGGTCAGAGGAATCATCTTGATGACGCCGCCTACAATGATAAATGTTTGGACCGCAAACATTAAGGTCAGCCCCAGGCAAACTGATTTGTCAAAGGGATCACTTGCAGTAATGGAAATTTTAAAGCAGCGGTAGGCAATCAAAAAGAACAGGAGAATGATGGCTGCACCGCCAAAGACCCCCATCTCCTCGCAGACCACAGCAAAAATGAAGTCAGAATGAACTTCCGGGATATAGGAGGGAGAACCGTTTCCCAGACCCCGTCCAAAATAGCCGCCGGAGGCAATGGCAAACAACGACTGGGTAATCTGATAACCCTTATTGGAAATGTCCGACCAGGGATCCAGCCAGGTCCCTACCCGCACCTGAATATGGTATAAAAATTTATATCCGAGTATTGCTATCACAGCAGCCGTGCCGACGTTGAGAGCCAAAAATCCAAGGCCTTTTTCATAGACATAGATCATGAAGAGATAGATGAAGAAAAAGACCAGAATCGTTCCCCAGTCCCGCTGCAGAACCAAAAATCCAATAAAGATATAGGTGTC
>CATVQN010000261.1 GCA_958346135.1 uncultured Eubacteriales bacterium
CTTATCAGTTGCTTCGGTAGGTCCCTCCAGAAAGCTCTCGTCACCATCATAAGGTGTGTAGTTTCTCTGAATGAAATTACGCACATTCACGTCTACATCCCAATGGCCGTCTTTCACAAATCCTCTCCATGCTTCTGCCATGAAAATATACCTCCTTCTGAAATTTACAATAATATTATCAACAGGGAACTTTATAAATGGTTCACCTACTGTTGTTTACGATAAAAGTGTACTACTTATAATAGCTTAGTGTCAACCATTTTGCTCAATGCACGTAATTTTGTACATGTCGCAAGGTTATCTCTTATATTTATTCTGAAATGGCCAGTTTTTCAAGCTGCGGACGAACCTTGCGGAATACTTCTTATCCGGCTTGTGAAGCGTTTAGAATCTGTTCTTCCAAATGCCGTTGAATATACAATAAAAGCACCCTTTCGATTAATATAAAGTATGATTTTATTTTACTCACATTTTTGTTTCGTGAAGTGCTTATAGCAAAAGTTATTTTTACCTGCTCATTTTTTCAATGAGCGATTTGTATTGCCGTTTTTGTAAAGCCTTTCCTATCGGTGTGGATAATATACCGACAGGAACACCAACAATCCACACATATTTCCAGCTTATAAAAACGCCAACAAGAATGATGATTGCCATAGCAATCCCCCAGTATAGGCATTGGAACTTTCCGTTTGCTTTACTTAATTCTTTGGATAAATCAATGCCGTTCGATGAATGCGGAGCGTTTTCAATGAATTCTGCCGCTCCGTTTGTCCCGGAACAGGATCGAAAATCTTTACTGCATTCATCTGCCGAAATCCGATAGCTATCGCTGCCCAGGACATTCTGAACAGCGGAGCGGATGCCTTGGGCAGAATCATCGGAAAGCATTATCCCCGCGCCGATTTCCATTGTTCTTCTCGCAACTGCCTTCTGCTCGTTTGTCTGGGGATAAAGAACCATCGGCGCAGCCATATACAGACTTTCGGAAACGCTGTTCATGCCGCAGTGAGTAATAAATACATCCGCTTTTGAAAGGACATCAAGCTGATCGACATACGGATACACCTGAACATTTTTCGGCAACACTCCAAGAGCCTCGCGGTCAATTGCGCTTCCGCATGATATGATGACATCCAC
Source organism: uncultured Eubacteriales bacterium (assembly GCA_958346135.1). Lineage (GTDB taxonomy): Bacteria > Bacillota > Clostridia > Monoglobales > Monoglobaceae > Ructibacterium. The sequence continues at coordinate 1,138 of CATVQN010000261.1, forward strand.
ATCCATATCTTTCAGAGCTTCAATACACTTGCCGTAGAAATCCGGTCGGTCATTAATAACCGTTCCCAGCGAAATATAAACAAGCGCCCTGTCTTTTTTCTTATTCGGTTCGTTTTTTGAAAACACCGATGGACCGACAAAAGCATAGTGGTCGGAGAAACTTTCCGCATACGGCTGAAAACGCCGTGAGGTATAAACGACAGAATCAGTATCATTGTCGCTTTGGATAAGAGAAAACAGACCTTTGAACTGAAAGCCATAGGCTTTTAGTTTGTTTAGCTCTCTCGATACCCTGGGCAAGCCGAAAATCAGACCGGCAAGTTCTCGCGGACTGTTTTTCATATATTGCGATGACAGTTGATTAAATGCAAATGTGCTGGTGGAAACCACCATCGGAATATCATATTTCCAGGCATTCAGTTTTCCCCAAAAGCATACAGAATCAGTATAGACCACATCCGGCTTAAAAGATTGAATTTCGTCACGCAAAAAATCATTCATTGCCAGTGTGATGTGAATATCCTGAATCGTCATTTCTGTGGTAGACACGCTTTTAAGTCCTGCTTCTTCCTTTTCCGTCAGTTCGGGAAGAAAAAAATCGCAGGATATAAACTCCGCTCCGGTTGCCTCTATTTTGCTTTTAAATTCGTTAAACGAATAAAATCTGACTGTGTTCCCACGCCGAACCAACTCTGCCGCAACGGGAAGCATAGGATTTGTATGACCGTGCGCGGGAATGCAGAAGAGAGCCACTTTTTTCAATCGCCGTCACCGTCCTTTTCTCCGTATGCTATGCCGAACAATTCAGTAAATGCTCCTTTCGGAGGAATTGCGATCCCTCGCTGCTCATCGCCAAGAAGCAGCAGCGTGTCTCCCGGTTTAATTCCGAAGATATCACGAGCCTGTTTCGGTATTACAATCTGTCCTTTCTCGCCGACAGTAGCCGTCCATGCATATTTTCCTTTCGGTGCGTTCATTTCATTCCACCTCGTAAGTATGATTTGTATAACTAATCATACTTCTTTTTCTGTAAAACATCAATAGAACTGCGAAATTTTTATCAGGCTTTCACTGTGCTATCACAAAAAGGTACCTCGACCTCTACGTTCAGACCTTCGGTCGAAAAAGCCGTGTCCCTGATTTCTTCATAGCCAGCGATGATGATGTCACGCTCCCTGACGAGGATGTTAAGAGCCTTTATGAATAACCGCTTAATAATATCCTCGTCCAAATGCGGCGTGCCAAAGGTGTCAATCTGTACGGAGATGGATTTTGATGCATTTTAGCATAATTTATGCATCTTATATAATGACAGTGTGTTGACATTAGACGCTCATTTGAATATACTTTACTTGAATGGGCTATACTTGAATGG
>CATVQN010000262.1 GCA_958346135.1 uncultured Eubacteriales bacterium
CTCTTGTGTTTTTCGATTTTTTTGTCTATAATTATAATATAGAGAGAAGCTTGATCCAATGAAAAGAAAGGAAGCGACAGGAATGACAGATGCTTTTTCTGAAACAGAACCCAGACAGCGGTATTTTGTCGGTTTGGTTATGGGCTTCCTGCTCGGAATTTGCAGCGGTCTTTACTGTCCGATTTCAAAGGAATTTCTGACAGATTTTATTCTTTACAGTGCAAGCTTTCTGGGAATTCTTCTTCTCCTCTGCGCTGCAGTGGGATTCCTGTCTGCCAAACGTTCCGGCACAGCCCGCAATCTGTTCTTTATTTGGGGCATTCTCCTCTTCTTCTGTTTGGGAATCCTCCGGGTTTATTTCTATGATTATGTACAATATGCCGATTTCAAAGCTGCCGCGAAAAGCGGCTGTTACTATCTCGGTGTTCTCACCGATAATCCATCACCCAGTAATAGCGGAAAGACGCTGGGGTTTCCGGTTAGAGTGTTTGCTTCAGAAATTGAAGATGTCCGTCAAAATCTAAACGGCAGTCTGATGCTCTATACACCGCCCGAAGTAGCAGAAGGTCTAAAGCGCGGCGACATCATTGGTTTTGTCGCAGAACTGAAGAAACCGGACGGCGCTCCCTATCCGGGCGGCTTCAGCACCCGTGATTTTTTGTATCGGCAAAATCTCTGTTTTTCCGCCTATATCAAAACACTGGATCTGCGTCCCGACCAGTTCTATACCCCGACACTCTTTTTTCGTTTTCAAAATCTCGGCACGGCCGTACAGGAAAGTATTCTGACCTCTGTTGACCGCAGTTTCAACAATCATACACAGGAAAGTGCACTGCTCAAAGGGATTCTGATGGGTATCCGCGACGATTTTACCGCAGAACAGTATCAAAGTTTTTCCGATTCCGGTCTGATTCACATTACAGCGGTGTCCGGTATGCATGTCATGTTTCTCGTTTCCGCCCTCTCTTTTTTTACACGAAAACTGCGACTTCCCGGGCAAATGGCTCACTTGATTACCGCAGCGGCACTGATTATTTTTGCTGCCGCGGCAGCATTTACTCCCTCTGTCTGCCGTTCGGTCATTACCATGCTGCTGTTCATACTCGCTATGCTGCTCCAAAAGGAGCCTGACGGGCTGACCTCCCTTGCTGTCGCTGCTTTTCTTCTTTTGTCCATAAACCCTTATACGTTGACCAGCTACAGCTTTCTGCTCTCCTTTAGCTCCACGCTGGGTATCCTCCTGTTTGCCGGACCGTATCTGGCATGGGAACAGCGTCTGGCCTCCCGACTGTTCGGCCGAAGCGGTTACTCCGTCACCCGTCCGAGCAATCGGCTGCTTTCTTACGGAAAGACATATCTGCTCTCCTCGTTTTCCTTGACTCTCGCCAGTCAAACCGGTATTCTCTACTTCTCTATGCGATTCTTCCGGCGCATCACCTGGGGCAGTATTTTCGGAAATATCGTGGTTCTTCCGCTGGCAGCCGGATGTTTTGTTCTGGGGCTTCTCAACTGGCCAATCAGCCTTATACTTCCTTCGCTTTCACGGCTGATTGCAAACTTTATCCTCTATCCGGCACTTTGGCTGATGAATCGTACTGCAAGCCTCTGCGCCCTGCCACTTTTCCGGATTCCTACTCCCACGCCGCCGGTATCCTTCCTAGCCATTTATATCCTCCTCTGCGGTATGCTCTACTTCTCTCTGACTCTAAAGGAGAAAAAGAAATAAGGAAAATATGATTTACTTTTTCCTAAAAATATGATAAGCTAAACACATTCAACATAGGACAGCAATGACAAAAATAAATATCAAATTGCATAAACCGTATAATGGGGGGTCCATATGACAAAAATACTTTTTGTGTGCCACGGCAATATCTGCCGCTCTACCATGGCGGAATACGTTATGAAGGATCTGGTAAAAAAGGACGGCCTGGAACACAATTTTTACATCACCTCATCCGGAACCAGCACCGAAGAGCTGGGAAATCCGGTACATCACGGCACCCGGAAAAAACTGCGGGAAGAAGGGATTTACTGCGGTGACCACCGCGCGGTTCAATTACAGAAATCGGATTTGACGGATTTTGACTATCTAGTTGCCATGGATACTGCCAATCTTAAAAATATGCACCGGATGCTGGGAGACAGCCCTAAAATCTCCCGGTTATTAGACTATACCAATCATCCACGCGATATTGCCGATCCCTGGTACACCGGGAATTTTGATGTCACCTTTACCGATATTTCAAGGGGCTGCCGGGCACTTCTTGAATACATTCTGACAGCGAAAAAAGCCAAGTAATTTCTGTTTTGATTGCAAACGCAAAAACGCCATTTCGAGAAATGGCGTTTTTGTCAGTTTTTCAGGCATTTCTGGCTGAAAGCATTTACTGTTTTTTGTGGCATCCGCAGCCGCTGTCGCTGTGATGAACCGTGTTTTCACGGGGCTTTTGCGGCGGGAAAAATTCATCGATGGGAAACCGAATATCATTAAACAGAGCGCAGGGAC
>CATVQN010000263.1 GCA_958346135.1 uncultured Eubacteriales bacterium
TTGTACATCGTCAATATTCAGCGAAAGCAGCTTGGAAATTCCCCGCTCCTGCATAGTCACACCATAGAGAATGTTGGCCGCCTCCATGGTACCTCTTCTGTGGGTTACCACAATAAACTGAGTTTTGTCGCTATAATGCTTTAGATAATCGGCAAAACGATAGACGTTAACATCATCCAGCGCCGCCTCAATTTCATCCAAAATACAAAAAGGCGTCGGCCGTACCTCCAAAATTGCAAAAAGCAGTGCAATTGCGGTAAATGCCCGCTCCCCACCGGAGAGCAGCGTCAAGCTTTGCAGCTTCTTTCCCGGAGGCTGCGCCTCAATTTCAATGCCGCTTTCTAAGATATGATCCGGTTCTGTCAGCGTCAGATTTGCACGGCCGCCGCCGAACAGCGCCGAAAAGACCCGGTTAAAACTGTTGTTGATAATTTGGAACTGCTCCGCAAACCTTGTCTGCATAATCGTGAGCATCTCCTCAATCACCGCTTCCAGTTCTTTCTTGGCTTTCTCCAAATCATTGGTCTGCTCCGTCAGAAAATCAAAGCGTTCTTTGACACTTTTGTATTCTTCAATGGCGTCAATATTGATGTTTCCAAGAGCACGAATCTGCTCCCGCAGCGCACGGATTTTACCGGATGCCGCCTTATAATCAAAGTCACTTTCAACCTTTCTCTCGGCAGCTTCGCTGTAAGGAAGTTCATACTCCTCCAAAAGCCGGTTTATAATCCCTTCGATCTCCGATTCATATTTTTCGGCCCTGGATTCCATTCTGCCCTGCTGCTGAGTCAGCTGGAACATCTGTTCCTGTACCTCCTTCACCGAAGCCTGCATGGTACGAATTCTGCTCTCCACCGCAGTCCGATGCTCGGTCAGTGCTGCCAACTCCTCACGGTATTCGGCAAGAGACGCCTCCTTGGCTTTCGTATCTGCCGCAAACCGCTGAAGGGTTTCCTCAATTTTTTTATTCTGCTCCTCAATTCGCTGGATTTCTCCCGTCTTGGCGGTAATTGCAATCAAATTTTGAGATTTCTCCGTATTTAGCCGTGAAATTCTGTCATTTTGCAGCTCAATATCCTTTAAAATCGCATTACGGCTGATATTTAACTCAGTCAGCTTAGAAATCAGTTGATCATTTCGTCCCGATAATACGGAGTATTCCTTTTGCACTGTCGATACCTGTTCTTCAAAGGCTGCGCATTGCCGGGTATATTTAGAAATTTCTTCCGTCTTTTCTTTTTTTTCCCGTTGTATTTCCGCAATGCGGCATAAAATGTTATCCAGCTCCGATTTTAACTGTCCAAACCCCGTATCTATATTTTCAAGAATGCTCTCCTGATGCCGCATCGTCGCTTGCAGCGAAATAGCCTCTCTTTGTTTCTCCTGAAACAGGCTGGTTTTCTCCTGCAGCTCTTGACTGATTTGCTCCTGCCGTCCCTGCAGGCTCTTGTACTCCTGATTCTGTCCTTCAAGTGTCTGCTGCAGCTTTTGAATTTCTTCTGCGAGCGCCTCGATTTCTCCGGCACGGGAAAGGGAGCCGGTCGTTTTTAAAGCACTTCCGCCGGTCATTGCACCACCCGCTTGGATGATGTCTCCGTCTAAGGTCACAATACGGAACCGATGCCCGGATTTTCTTGCCATCTCAACTGCGTGATCCAAAAGATCACAGATGACAGTATTTCCTAAAAAACTGCTGACGATATTCTGATAGGCATCGTCACACCGCACCAAATCAGAGGCAACCGCCACAAATCCCGGCAAATCACTCACCGTCGGCTCATGAAACTTCTTTGGCTTAATCGCACTGATCGGGAGAAAGGTAGCACGCCCCAAATGCCGGGACTTCAAGTATTGGATTGCCGCTTTGGCATCCTCCTCCGTTTGGGTAACAATATTTTGATTGGCCGCCCCCAGAGCCGTCTCAATAGCCACAATATATTTTTTGTCGGTTTTAATCAGCTGGGCCAACGGTCCATGAATCTTGGCATGGGAAATTTCCCCCTTTTGGTAGGCGGTCATGACGCCCCGCACGCCTTTGGCATAGCCTTCATATTCTCTTTCCATGTCCTGTAGCATGGTCTTTCGGGACTGCCGCTGACTGAGCTGCAGCGTATCTCGGTTTCGCTGCTCACTCAGTTTCTGCATGGACGTATCAAGGTTCTTTTTTTCTTTCTCCAGCGCATCAATACTTTCCTGACACCGCTCCATTTCGCTACAGCAAAGGGCATAACCGTTTTTGTTCTCTGCAAAACTGTCCAGGAGTTCATTTTTATCCTTTGTTTTTCCAATGAGCTCATTCTCAATGACACTCTTTCGTTCTGAAAAATTCTCCGCCAGAATATCCAGGTTATCAATCCCCGCCTTTGCCGCATTGCTCTTTGCGGTTAATTCAATCATTTCGGATTTGATGGATTCCAACATATCACTCTTTAAACTGACATCCTGATCTGTTTTTTTCGATTCCTCCGTGAGCTCCTCCAGGCTTTTGCGGGTTCCCTGATTTTGG
>CATVQN010000264.1 GCA_958346135.1 uncultured Eubacteriales bacterium
GTGCGGGTTTAAGTCCGGTGGTGGGCTCGGAGCAAGGCGGTGTACGTCCGGTTTTGATTATTCAAAATGACGTGGGGAACCGCTACAGTCCTACGGTGATTGCTACAGCTATCACCTCCCAGATCAATAAGGCAAAAATGCCTACACACATTGAGATTGGTGCCGGCGGCTTCGGCCTGTCCCGGGATTCGGTAGTTTTGGCAGAACAGATCAGAACCATTGACAAACGCCGGCTAAAGGAGAAAATCGGACATTTGGATGAAAATTTAATGGACAAGGTCAACGAGGCTTTGGAGATTTCTTTCGGACTCTCCTGAGACTTTGGCATACGAGATGCGGCAGAGAAACCTATGTAAGCTACAGCAGAAAGGATGAGGTACATGAAAAGAAAGACCCAAATTGCAAGAATTGGATTGATTCTCGGAATTTGTCTGGCATTAGCCGGCGGAATGATGGCGGCCTTTTCGGAGCCGGGAGGTACGGATGATCCGGTTGTGACCAAAAGTTACATTGTAGATAAGGTCATTCCTGAAATCAAGGCCTATGTGGATGAACGTTTCGGCGTAGCTGCCTCTGAGGGCGTTGTGACCGCCCGGCCTGACAGCTTTACCGTGGTAAACGTTTCTGCCGGAAACAAGGTGATCTGTGAAGCGGGAACCGAGTTGATCCTGCGCATGGGAAAAGGTACGATTATTGCAACAGCCAAGGGCGGACTTGCTGATACCACCAGCGGCTATGACCTAGCAAACGGCAGTGAGATGCCCTCCAATCACAACTTGGTGGTTCCGGTGGCAGACGGCCGGGGATTTCGTGCTGAAACCGATGTGATTGTCCTGGTTAAGGGCGGTTATGCGGTGCAGTAAAAGGATAGGAAAACAAAATAAAAGGGCTTATCTTCGTTTTTGAAGATGAGCTCTTTTGGTAATCAAAGAGAGGAGGAACGGCATGAGAAGAGCAGCTATATTTGATTTAGACGGGACGCTGGTGGATTCTATGTGGGCGTGGAAATCTTTGATGATTGACTTTTTGGATGCACATGGTATTGAGGCTCCGGATCATGTGAAAAGCGAAGTGGCACATATGAGCCTGACGCAAAGTTCTGCCTATGTCCAGCAGTATTTTCAGCTGTCTATGACGCCGGAGGAAATATATCATGAGTGGACGGATATGGTATATGCGGCCTACTCTGAAAAAATTGAGCTAAAGCCCGGCGCAGGGGAATATTTGCGTGTACTTAAAAATAAAGGAATTTTGCTGGGGCTTGCCACCTCCTGTGACAGTATTTTGTGTGAGGCCTGTTTAAAGCGAAATGGAATTGCACAGCTGTTTGATGCGATTACATACGCAGATGAGGTGGGCATAGGAAAGAGCAGCCCGGAGATTTATTTGGAATGTCTGCGGCGACTTACAGTTAAGCCGCAGGAGACGGTTTTGTTTGAGGATATTATTACACCGCTGCGTTGCGGAGCGGCAATTGGAATGTATACGGCGGCAGTTGAAGATTCGTATGCTGCCGCTGACCGGGAACAGTTGATGGCTGAGGCGGATTGGTATATCCGAGACTATCGTGAGCTTTTGGAGGGAAAGCAGTGTATTTTCTAACAACAGGAGGAAGAGTATGGAACTATCACAAAAGCTGCCGGCACAGCTGCTTGGCTGGTATGACAAAGGACACCGCAGTCTACCCTGGCGGGATCATCCCATTCCTTATTATGTCTGGATTTCCGAAATTATGTTGCAGCAGACTAGGGTGGAGGCGGTAAAACCTTATTTTTTAAGGTTTATCAAGACGCTGCCGGATGTGAAGGCATTGGCCTGCGCAGAGGAGGAGACCTTGCTGAAGCTGTGGGAGGGGCTTGGCTATTATCGGCGGGTGTATCATCTGCAAAAAGCAGCCCAGATGATTGTAGAACGATACGATGGTGAAATCCCGGGGACATATGCGCAGCTTCGGAGCCTGCCGGGGATTGGTGATTATACTGCAGGTGCAATTGCTTCCATTGCCTTCGGACATCCAAAGGCAGCTGTGGACGGCAACGTTCTTCGTGTCATTATGCGATTTTGCGGTGATTATCGGGATATTACCGCTTTGACGGTGAAGCGTGAGGTGACAAAAGCATTGGAGGAGATTTATCCTCCTGATCGCTGCGGTGACTTTACCCAGAGCCTGATGGAGCTGGGCGCTACCGTGTGCCTGCCAAACGGAATGCCAAAATGCGATCAATGCCCTCTTGCTGGAGACTGTCTGGCGCATCTTACCAACTGTGCGGATGAACTCCCCGTAAAAAAACAGAAGAAGGTGCGAAAGATACAGCCGTATACGCTGTTGATTCTGCGCTGTCAGGGAAAAATCGCCATACGAAAACGAACCCGGCAGGGGTTGCTGTATCGGATGTGGGAGCTGCCCAATACGGAAGGACAGCTTTCTTCGAAAGAGGCTGCTAAGTTTGCAGAAGAATTGGGGGTATGTCCTGCCTCTGTCAATTTCTATGGCAAGGCAGTAC
>CATVQN010000265.1 GCA_958346135.1 uncultured Eubacteriales bacterium
GTCCCAATAAAGACCATAAACAACCGCCTCGGTCTTCTTTCTTTTCCGGTTGGACATTGATAATGGTTTCATTGTGTGTTGATTCGGTTGGGCATATCGGATGTCCGCATTTAAGGCATGCCGGAGCATAGCGGGAAACTTCAGTGCCGCAAGCCGGGCAATGAATCAAAAGAGGTTCTGGTTCCGGTTCTTCGGCAGGGGTTTCTTCCGGGGCTTCTTTTGTTAAAGTCATTTTTGGATATTTCTGTCTTAAGTACAAAAATCCTATGATGAACAACAGAATCACGATAATTGACCCCATAATACCGTATTCACCGAAATATTCCTGTATAAAGGTTGGTGTGGTTTCTTCCATGGAAGGTTAATTTATTCGTCTTTCTCCAATTTTCGGGTGCGATAGATGATTAACAATCCTAAACAAAAAGCAGTTACGGCTATTCCAATGGCGAGTCCTGCCCCAATAGAGAGAAGTAGATGATTGATTGAGTCGATAAGGTCCGTTAAAGAGGGGTTTTCCTTGAAATCTTTTGAAAAATCATAAAGGTCTTTAATAGCATCTCCTATTAAGTACATAATTACAGCGGGTGCTATTAGGCATGCAAGCATAAAGAGTGATTTGAGATAGCTTATGCCTCCCAATTTTATCGTGATTGCAATTCTTTGTAGTTTCGAATGTTCTTCAGTCTCTTTATATAATCGGCGGCCTTCCCAATAAAATATGAGGCCTAATACTAAAGTTATAGATACAATTAGTCCCATAATAATGCAAGTTAGTAATTATGCAGTACGTTAAGTTTATTCTTTACAAGACGAAGAATACGCTGTGGAGTATAATTCGCGGCATTTTTGAACTATTCTTTGTTGGTTGTTATTGTATTTCTTTCGGATTAAGTCATCACATCCTAACACGCGGATTGCAGCTTCATATCCTTTCAGCATAAAATAGAATCCGAAATCCTTTTGATCGCCAGTTATTAAATCATAAAATTCTTGAGGATCATGTATTTGTTTAATTAGACCGAAAGTGTCCATTTCCGGAAGGTCGTTTTGGTAGTTCTCGGTTAAAATTTCTTGGGGTGTCATACCCGCCGTCTGTTTTGCACGTTCGAAAAGTTGTTGTGCGGTACAATCTCCATCGTTTAAGCCGACGATAAATCCCATTGCATAGATTTGTTCAAAGGTCGCTTTGTATATTGAATCGTCCAGTTGGGAAGATTGCCGTGCTGATGCTGCAAACGCAGTTGTCATAGCTTTCCAATTCAACATGTTTGCATCGGTTGTAAGGTCTTCGAGAAAATACAATTCCGGGTAATCTTTTTTATATTCAGCCATATTGAACATTAAGACTGAATCCTGCCCTTGAACTTTGTAATACCAGTATACATCGAGGGTTTCGTCGGTGTAGGAATAGATAATAGAATCTTGTATGGCGGCAAAGCATGGAGAATCACAGCATTCCGAGATACAACGATCTACCTCCGAAACCAACGCATTCATTTCGGAATAAGGCTTATTCGTAATTTGTGATAGGATACTTGCTCTTTGTGCAACATCTAATGTGTCACAATATAAAATGCTGTTAAGGGATCCGCTCATGCTCACCAATTCCTGAAAAACACGCCCTTTAAACGGCTGTTTGAATTGGGTTTTCAGTTGTTCTAACGGTGAAGGGGCTGACGGCTGCTGTGTGGAGTTTGTTTCCGTTCTCGTATTGATAAATGCGGTTTTTTTGTGAATTAAAAAATATCCGCATAGAACCGTTATTATACACAGCAGAGAGATGATTATTCGTTTCATGGTATTTGGTTAATAAAGGCTTGTCAATTTCCCATCAGTAAAAACCAAAACCGAATATTTAGGCGTTGATGCGCCTACGCTGTCGGCAAATCCCATCAGTAAGGCTAAAGCCATTGCTTCTTCGCCGGAAAGTTGCGTCATCGCTGCGGCGACTTGCATGTCTTGTTTGTCCTTATTGAAAGTCCATGTTTCAACCCTATGCCCGGATCGCATGTTTTTTCCTATATCGTATGATTTTATGTCAATTACCTCCTGACACATTTGTTGGGTCATGCCGAGTTCGAGTTTTCCTTGATAAATAAGCGAGCCGTATCGTTGACCATATTTTTGAATCAGAGATTTTTTTCGTTGCTCCTCTTTTTGTTGTTTCTGTTTCTCTTGGGCGAGCTTTTGAACCTTTGCTTGTTCCTCTTTTTGTTGTCGCGCCTCTCGGGCTTTCCGTTGTGCATCCAGCCAAGCCTTTGTTTCAGCTTTTAGTTTGATTTCATATTCCTTTGGAGATAATCCGTCTTTCCATTTTCCCGTTTCGGTATGTCCTGTGGCGGCAAAAACCATTGTTCCCTCGTCCGGTGCGCCATTATTGAGTTTTCCAACAAACTTATCTCCATCCGCATTGGTAATTTCCATGTTGACTGTTCCTGTAAATGGGACGATATTACCCTCAAAAACGCATCCGGCTGGAATTTCCCATTTGTGATTAGCTCTTG